>JBAUVX010000160.1:0-3409 GCA_049583465.1 Waddliaceae bacterium
CAATAGATTTTTGATTCTAAGTGGGTTGCAAAATCGAAGCTTGGTCTGTAGTCACCAATCGAGATTTTGTAATCCACTTAGAATTAAAAAGATGAAGAAATCGCCCGCGCAACATGCGGAATGTGGGGTAGAGGGAAGAATCAATCGCAAAGGGGTGCTTCGAGTGGTTTTCTGCTTTCATACGTCTACCTTAGGCCTCGAGCATTTCAGCTGATCAAATTGCTTCAAAAGATCCATGACTTCCTCGTCCCGGCATTGACCGCTTTGAATTTTTTCTTTTACCTCTTCGCGCTTTTCCATCCAGTTGCGATCGAGAATTTTTTGAAGGGTTTCAATAAACCCATCCTTAGCAGATTGAGGGTTGATTTTTTTTTCCAAAATGGTGTGGATCAGCTCCTGCTCTTCTTCTTTTTCTATTAGAGAAAAAAAATCGCAAGGAATACCTTCACAACTACACTTGAGGTATTTTTGGTAGATGGCCTGAATGGCAGCATGACGGAGTTCATCCGGTTGAAGATTCTTCCTTGCAATGTCGACAAAAGAGGGCTGCTGCCTCCCCATCAGAATCAACCATCGTAAAAAATCGGTCTCCAAGATGTAGTTAGGGTCAACTTCTTGAAATCCTATGCTTGTCGATTTTCTTAGGACAAGATTGGGGATATACTCATTTCCCACCCCGATAAGATGTTCAGGAACCTGAGTCAAATGAGCTAATTGACGCAAGCTTTCGTGTACCATCAAAGGATGGTTCCACTGTCTAATTTGCTTGGCAATCGTCTGGACCAACTCATTTTTTCCGGCAGGAGTTTTTTGATTGAAACGCTTCGCGTAATAATTTAGTAGAAAAGGTAAATAGGGCAGGCTTTTCTCGAGAAGATGCAAAAATTCCTGCGCTCCTTTTTCTCTGAGAAAGGCATCGGGGTCGCTTCCCGGAGGCAAAGGGACGATGCGCACTTCAACGCCCTCTCTTTGAAGGAGATCACCAATCTTATAGGAGGCTTCCCTGCCTGCTTCATCGGAATCCAAAGCAAGATATGCCTGATTGACTCCCAGGGCCATCAACTCTTTAACGTGACCCTCTCCAAAAGCAGTCCCTTGCCCTGCAACGGCAAAGGTAATACCGGCAAATATTAAACGTAAGACATCAATTTGCCCTTCAACCACAATGACTCGACGCTCCTTAGCGATGTGTTTTCGGGAATAATTGAGCCCAAAAAGAAGGTGCGATTTTTTAAAAAGAGCCGTTTCAGGGGTATTGATGTACTTGCCTCCAAAGGTCTCTTCTTTGTACTTGCGGGCAGAAAATCCCACGACTGCACCGGAACCTTGCCGAATGGGGAAGAGAATGCGATCAACAAAAAAATCGCGGTATCCTCCTGAATTGCTTAACGCTGACAAACCCGCTGCAACCATGATTTCATCGGAAACTTTTTTCGCATGCATGGTCTGACGAAATAACCCCGGAACGTTTGGGGCAAGGCCGAGTTGAAAATAGCGAACGAAATCCAATGAGATACCCCGTTGATAGAGATATTGAAAAGCTAAGCGACCCTCCGGTGTGTGCAGTAAATAAAAGTGATAAAATCGACACGCTGTTTCCAACGCCTGCTTCATGTCGTGTTTGTTGGGCCCTTTGGTTGCTTCACTGCTTTCAATGGTTTCTAGATGGAGGTGAAAACGCTCAGCTAGGCTTTCGACTGCTTCACTAAACCGCATACTAAGATGAGTCATTAAAAACTGAATCGCGTCGCCGTGCGCCCCGCATCCGTAGCAGTGGTAGTGATCATCTCCTTGACGAACAACAAATGAAGGTGTTTTCTCATCATGAAAAGGGCAGAGTCCCTTATAGGTGGAACCCGCTCTTTTCAAATCGACATGAGAAGACAGCACATCGATGAGATCGATTCTTTGTCGCAGTGCTTCTAGGCTCTCTTGCGTGAAAACCGGCATTAACACAGTACCTTGGGTTGTAGGCGATAGGTACATTTTGCCTGATCTTCACTTTGCCAACAAGGGAGAAGGATAGGGCTATCTTCGCAACAGATCGAACCAGTAATAGTCGATTTTTCCCGGCCATTTGGGAATATATCGATTGTCATAATAGTAGTAATAGCCATTGGTGCGAAGAGGGCAGTAGCGATAACGTCGATAACAGCGGCGTTGACCATTCTGTTCATTCTGATAGGCGGGATGCACAAACGCTTCGTTAGCCGCATCCTCCCTACCTTCATATTCATCTGCCTCCACGGAAGCCATCAATAAGGTAGTCAACATCAAGAAAAATAGCTTTTTCATTTTTACCCCCCTTTTAATTTTATTAGCCTTATCCTCTTTATTTTTCTCAACAAAAAAATTTACCCTCGCGTCTTAAAGTGAATGAACCTATCTTACTAAAAGCTTTTCAGCCGATTTTTTGGATCTTGAGTGTGATTTTGTGATGAATTTTGATCTCAACTTATGAAAGTTCCCCGGTTCTTGAATTTAATTGAGTGCAGCATTCATAATGAAGTGGTTTCTGCTTAAGCTTTCCCATTAAGACATGAACGAAAGAAAAAATTCAGGAAGAGTGGCAGAGAGGTCGATTGCATCTGTTTCGAAAACAGACGTCCTTGCAAGAGGACCGGGGGTTCGAATCCCTCCTCTTCCGATCAAGAATAAAAATACGAAGCTTTAATCATGGAAACCCGCCTCTCTATAAGCGGAAACCGGAAAGTCCTAAAAGCCTCCCGGATCGATACCCCCTTAGGTCCAATGCTCGCTATTGCAGACGAAAAAGCCCTTTACCTTCTCGAATTTGCCGAACGCCGCAGCCTTGAAAGGGAGATTGAACAGTTGCTCCAAAAAGCAAAAGGAGCCATCATTCCCGGGACAACGCAACCGATCGAATCGATCAAAAATGAACTTGCCCAATACTTCGAACAAGGATTATGCAAATTTCACACTCCCCTTTTTCTAATGGGAACCCCATTTCAAAAGAGTGTTTGGGAAGAACTCCAAAAGATTCCTCCGGGTGAAACGCGATCATACATGGAAATCGCAAAGGCTATCGGAAAGCCAAAAGGGTTTCGTGCTGTTGCCCGGGCCAATGGATCCAATCAATTGGCGATTGTGATCCCCTGCCATCGGGTCATCAAAGCAAATGGAGAGATTGGAGGCTATGCAGCAGGAATTGATACAAAGAAAAGCCTGCTAGCATTGGAAAAAAGATAAAACAGGTAAACAATCATGCTTAAAACATGATGAAAATCACGGATACACCATAAGAAAGGCAGGGCCGCCTGCAAAAATTCCTAATTTACGCCATGGGCAAATTGCGATTTCGGTTGATAATGCGCAGGTACTAGTTTCACCACTCATTTAAAGCATGGTTGTTAGTGTAAAACACAGAGACACAGAGAGCACAGAGAGA
>JBAUVX010000161.1:0-1560 GCA_049583465.1 Waddliaceae bacterium
TCTCTCTGTGCTCTCTGTGTCTCTGTGTTTTACACTAACAACCATGCTTTAAATGAGTGGTGAAACTAGTACCTGCGCATTATCAACCGAAATCGCAAAATCGCAATTCGCCCATGGCGTTAATTCTGGAAAATCATCCAAGTTAGAGCCTATGTCACGGCCCACTTCTAGATAACTTTTTATTTACCTAAAATTATCTATCATGTTAAAAATTTTCCATGGATTAATCAAAATCTAGATTATTTTTTTCAGGAGATATAGAGAATGAAGAAAAGATGCAAAATATTGAGCTTATGGACCATTTTCGTAGCTCAGACCCTATTGGCAGCCTCTGCGTATGCCAACACAGACAATTACTCCGAATTTGACGGGTACAATGGTTGCTTTGGAAATGCCGGCAACTCATTTGGAGTTGGACTTGGTGCCGATTTTCTTTGGTGGAAACCATGTGTTGACAACCTGGATTATGCCATCAAATTTGCCGAGCCAACCTCGGAATCTTTAGAAAATAACGACGAAAACGAAGGTTTTCTTTCAGATATTAAGAGCATTCACCTTGACTGGGAGCCCGGAGTTAGGGTAATGGCATGGGCGTTCAATCGTGAGTGCAATTGGGGAGCCGGAGCATCATGGACTTATGTAAAAATCTGTGACACTGCTTCAATTCGCATCACTGAGGATCAATTTTTTAACGACGGGATAAGTATTATGAATCCATTTGTCATAGGGCAAAGTGGTATTGCTGCAAGAGGGTCCTTTGATGCATGTTATCATGACTGGGATCTTCTCGCTTTGCATTCCTGTTTCTATGGGAATTGCCATCGTATTTCCCCTTATGCCGGTGTTGCCGGAATGGTGTTCAATCAGAAAATTAACGATAGGATTACCCCCGTTGGCATGTTTGAAAATTCCAAAGGACTAGATCAAGAGGAAAATGGTGATAGCATCCCTACAAAATGGAGGGGCGATTATTGGGGAGTTGGATTTCGAGTCGGCCTCTGCTATGAGTTTGCATTTTCTCGCTGTTTTAACTTCTTTGCTAAAGCAGACGGAAGCCTTCTTGCAGGAAAAGTAAATCGCAACAGACTGTCCACGCAAGCGCAAATACGCGGTACTTTTGTTGACGCCTCGTACAATGATCCTCGCAACAGATGTCATTTTGTCCCGGGCTACCATATTGCTGCCGGGTTTACCTATGATGTTTGTTTGTATAATTTAGATCTACTGCTTAGGCTGGGATACGAATTTGTCAATTGGCACAATCTTTCTTCTCCTCGGATTCTTGTTAGCCAGACCGGAAATCTATTTCCTATAGCAACAAATACAAGGACCCTTTCTTTCCATGGGCTGCTTGCGGGACTTGGAATCAGCTTTTAGTTAGATCAGCGGCAATGTTGCAAGTGGCTCTTAAGAGCTACTTGCAAAATTCCTTTAAATGGTTGGGCTGTTATTCTCCTATCGCTTTTCCCATTTTGTTGCTTTCCATAAGTTCAAACCCACATTCCGCATGTTGCGGGAGGTGATTTCAATAGATTTTTGATTCTAAGTGGGTTACAAAAT
>JBAUVX010000162.1:0-5608 GCA_049583465.1 Waddliaceae bacterium
AGTTGGGATGCTAAATCCCACATTCCGCATGTTGCGCGGACGATTTCTTCATTTTTTTAATTCTAAGTGGATTACAAAATCTCGATTGGTGACTACAGACCAAGCTTCGATTTTGTAACCCACTTAGAATCAAAAATCTATTGAAATCACCTCCCGCAACATGCGGAATGTGGGCTAAATCCCCCGATGCATTGTTTTTTCATCGTTGAGCTGATGAATAAGAGAAAGTGCAGATAGGCAAGCGGTATCGTTACGTAACACGTTGGAATGCAATTTCACCCCTATAGCTCCTAATGTGTGCAATCTGTTGAGCTCTTCTTGGCTGAAGCCCGTTTCCGATCCAATGAAAAGAAGAATTCCTTTTCGTGGAGGATCTGTCTGCCAAATGTGTATAAGGGTGGGCGCATGAGGGGAAAGATCTCCAAAATATGCGGTGAAAGGCAACTCTTCCCATTGGCTTAGGGGAGGTTTGGTATTAAGAGAAGGAAGATCTAGTCGGCCACACTGCTTCATTGCAGAAATGGCAATGGCTTTCATTTTCTGAAGATGGTGTTCTCCGAGGATGTTTTTTTCACCATGGTGTCCGGGAAACACCCAAAGGTCTGTCATTCCTAGTTCTGTCCCTTTTTCAACAATCACCCGTAATCGAGGTAATCGAGGCTCGGCAAGAGCGAGGATTGTGCGAAAGGCAGGAAGGTTTCTCTCCGTTGTCGATGCAATGCGGAGGATAGCTCGATTCTTTTCTATCTTCTCTATCGATGCAGCGGCCAGTATTCCTTTGCCGTTGACGAGTGTTACAGTCTCCCCATGTTTTGCTCTCACAACATGGACCAAGTGATGAAACTCTTGTTCCGATACGATCGCGACTGCTTGCGGCTTAAGGGGGCAATCGCAGTAAAAGCGGCCGATAGGCATAGGACAGATTATCCTTTGACTTCCACAACGATGCCCTCATTTTCAAGGGTGCTGATCAGCTGAAGTTTTTCCCGATTAGCTGTATAGAACTGAAGATTGTCTAAAAATTCCCTAAATCGTTTTCTGAGAACTTGTTCTCGTTTTTCGGCATCCATCGACTCATTTTGTTCGGCAATAGTGATGGCAACGTACGTGTTTTCCATCTCTTTTGGGTCGACGACTTCTATGCTCCATTTTAGTGTTTCCCGCTCGCTTTTTGGTGCTGCGATGATGATGATTTCAATGTTATCGCGAATGATGTCGAGGAAGCGTTTGCTGACGTTGCGAACGTAAAGAGGTTCGGTAAGAATGGCCATTCCATTTTCTACGCGAATGTGATCGGAGGGGAGAATCTTTTGCGTATCGGGATTGATACTCTGAATAAATTTGAGAGGGTAAAAGACACGCAAAGGGATTTCTCTTTTGACCGGAACTGTCTGCTTGTAGAGAAAGCTGATCCGCAGATTCTTAGCTTCGGGGTCGTCAATCTTGACGGTAGGATGCTGATGAAAGGGAGTCCGGACTTTTTTCCATTGATCAGGTACCTCAAAGTGAACAACATCATCATAGCCTTGCTTGCTTGTTTCTCTTACCATATCCAATTCTGCTTGAGAAATCGTGTTAAGATCCAAAATCAGCTTTAATTTTCGATTTTTTAGCTGTTCGATCTTTTCTTTTGGTCCTTCTATTGACTGTGTGAAGTGCTCCGGCCACACATCTAAAAATAGGTAATCGTGCGGGGGCTCTCCAATAGGCCGCTTAACCTGAACGGGAACATCTCCTTTCACAAGTTCGCTTAATTTGATGACATACTCAGGGTGCTTGACAGCGTTGATATTGTGGCTAAGATCTAGAGAAGGATCGAGGCTGACGAGGTTTTTTTTAGTCATTTTCATCACCCATTGGTCGCTTTCTGCAGTGGAAGCGTCGATACGGACTTCCAAGTCTCCCTGCTCCAACTCGTTTATGAGTGATCTCGATCCACTCAATGTTAACGTTGCCCGCTGGCTAAGATAGCCGTTAGGCAGCAGTCCTTCGATGGTTTTATTCGCCGGAAGATTAATCACTCTGATGGGAACATGGGAGATTGTCTTTGTTTCCGTCAGCGAATGATTCACAACTATCCATATGGCAACGGCCAAGATCAAGGCACTCAATTTCCTTGGCCAATTGTGCCGCAAAAGACGTAAAATCAATGCTTCCATTTCTTAAACCTTCCCAAAATATCAATTCCTGTTTCCATTGCCGTTTTAGATGAGGTAAAGACACTGCGAATGATTCCTTTAAAGCGATCGATTTTCACTCCACGGGTCATGATGCCATCGCGAGCAATAGCAACTTTGCCTGTTTCTTCGGAAACAACAATTGCCAACGCATCGGTAATTTGGCTGATTCCCAAAGCTGCTCGGTGTCTCGTTCCCATCGATCGAGCGATCTGCGCGCTCTCATCGGCAAGGGGAAGAATGGTTGCAGCGGAAAGGATGGTCGTCTCTCGAATAATCACCCCTCCATCGTGAAGGGGTGTTGTTGTAGCGAAAATGGATTCGAGAAGTTCTTGAGTAAACGCCGCATCGAGCCTTACGGCCTTGTTGACGAATTCCTCCAGCGAGTCTTGGTTTTCCAAAATGACTAGGGCTCCAATTCTTCGTTCAGCCAGGTGGTAGATGGCATGGGAAATCCCGTCGAGAAACTTATCGAATTCACTCGTTTCACGATATTTTTTCCCTTTGACGCTCAATCGAGACAAAGCAAGGCGCAGCTCCGGCTGGAAGAGGATGAGAAAGGCGAGAGCAGCAACGTTGAGAAAAGACCACAAAAACTTTTGCAACACAGGTAAAGAGAAAAGAAACGCTGCACTGTAAAGGGAAACGAAGGCCAGAATCGTCACAGTGAGATCCATGCCTCGCGTATTCCAAAAGAACGTTAACAAATAGTAGAGCATGATCGTAATGATCAAGATCTCAATTCCGGGAACTAGCAAATGAAGGGCTTGCATAATTTTATTTTAAGTGTGTGATGAGCTCAACAATATCACGATGCTCGGCTACATCATGCACCCTGATGATATCAACGCCCGCCAGTAAGCCTATGGTATTCATAGCAATTGTCATCGACAGCAATTTTGACGCCTCTTTATTGACGATTTTTCCCATAAACGACTTACGCGATAATCCCAAAAGAAGAGGAAAGCCCATGGTTGTAAACCTTTGCAGATTTTGTAAAATTTTGAGATTATCATCAACTGTTTTTCCAAACCCGATTCCCGGATCTAGGATAATATGATTTTTTTTAATTCCTGCATGGCAAAGACAATTTACGCGTTCTTCGAACCATTGAAGCAAATGGGAGACGACCCCTTGTTCATAGCGGGGGTTGATTTGCATGGTTTTGGGGGTTCCTTTCATATGCATCACACAAATAGGGACGGAAGCATTGATGGCGACTTGTACCATCTCGGGATCTCGAAATCCTGAGACATCGTTAATGATCGCAGCTCCGGCCTCAACTGCAGCTGCGGCAACGCGAGGTTTCATCGTGTCGATGGAAAGGGGAATGGGGATTTCTTTTTTGAGAGTCTTAATTACAGGGATGACTCTGGCTAATTCCTCCTCTTCTCCAACGGGATGTGCAGAAGGGCGTGTCGACTCTCCTCCGATATCGAGAATATCTGCTCCTTCCCGATACATGTCGATTCCCTGCTTCACGGCATTTTCGAGAGAAAAGCACTTTCCTCCATCGTAAAAGGAGTCGGGGGTGGCATTGATAATCCCCATGATTTTAGGCTGGCGTGCCGGCATGCTTGTTTATCCCCTATTGAGAGCTTGAGCCATTCAGTCTATCATCAAACGGCAAAATTTTGGACGAAAATTTTTGCCTTGTAAACGCAACGTGTGAACTGCCGATGGGGTATCATCTTCGGGATCACTATTGTGGTTATGAGGTAAGCGTTAAAAGAACCCGTCTTGAAAGAATTTAAGAGAAGTTCTTTTCTTCAGAGAGTGTCGTCAACTTTCGAATGGCTTTCGTTGAGATGATTTTCCCCCTAAGGAAGGCAAGGAAGAGAACTCAAATTAAGCTGATTCCAAATTTGACGACACCCTCTAGCTTTGACCCAATTTTCTAGGAGCAGTTCATCAACGCGATTATAGGGATGTTCATCCACTACCGAAAATCATCGACAAAAATGCGCTAAAGGCCGAGCTTCCACTTGCCACTGTGTTCCCCAGCCCGGTTTGATTAGCACTGGATACGGCACGAGGGGATGCCTGTCCAAGATCGTTTGGAAGAACATGCGGACGTGGAGTGTGGGGGGGGCTCGGGTTTTTAGAGTGATCGATAGGAAATTGTTGAGATGCACCCGAATCAGCTTGTGATTCTTGAATCTGTTTTTTAATAAAGTCATTAATAGGTCCTGCAAACAATTCAGCCCCAAATTCCATAAGCTTAGAACCTTCTTGCTTGAAGGCCTCATTCGCTGCTACTTTGCCAGCACCCCACACTAACCCTCCCAGCACAACACCAACTGTGGCAAGGGGCAAGAGAAGCACACTAGCGGCCACAAGTTTCAAGGCCTTCCATCCCTTGCTCGAATTCTTGGCTTTTTGCCTTACTGCTTTGGCATTTTCCTCGATAGTATTTGGTCCTGCAGGGGCACCAAGATTTTCTGGGATTTGGGGAAATTCAGTCGAAGGTTGTGAGGGGACGTGAGTAGCCCCTGATGTTGCTTCTGCCTGAGACAGTCCAGCAACCGGAGGCGGGTGACTTGTATTTATGTTCATATTATTTTCTCCAATTTTATTAAGCACACTTTAGCGATAGGAATGTGCCTAATTTATCGTAATTTTCTCTGTTTTCCTTTTTAAAAAAATTTAATTCCTCTTTACTCACCATTTCATCCATCCAACCCAAAACCTCTCGCGCCTCTTTGTATTGTTCGGAGTGAGTCAAACATTCTGCCAGGTGGAAATAGGTTTCGGGATTATTAGGGTTGAATGCGAGAGATATTTCCCAGGTTGTTGAGGCTTCGGTAAATTGTTCCTTGGCTTGCATCACACTGGCGAGCCCATACCATAATTTTTCGTACATAGGGTTTATGCAGGTCAGGGTAAGAAAAAGAGCTTGGCAATCATCGTATTGTTTGTCTTCGTACAGATTAATTGCGTAACTGTAGAATAGCTGCATATCTTCATGGGAAAAGCCAAAGATCTCTTGAAGAGATTTTCCAGATTCCATTTCTTTTGAAAGATCGCAGTTTTTTATCCGATCGATGACCTTATCCCGATCGATAATGCCTTGATCAGAGGATGACTTTTCAAAGCGTTTTAACAGTAGCTTGACCCCGCTAGCAATGCTATTTTTGTATGCTGCGATGGCTTCCTCTAAATCATGTTTGTAAGTATCGTGCAGTTCTCTTTCTTTCTGTTCAACAGAGACCAGGGGCGAGGGGGAAAAAGAGGCCATTTTCTTTTCAACAAGGGGGGTGACGATCAATTTTATTAGCATGTCGCTAAAGTTTTCTTCTGCCATAAAACCAGCAATTCCCGTTGAGTGATTTTCTAGAGGCAATTTAAATTTTGGTTTCGTAAACTTTTGGAGCAATACGAACCTTTTTAAATTTACCAAGTTCAATGAAGTCTCCTTTCCGCAAACATCT
>JBAUVX010000163.1:0-6782 GCA_049583465.1 Waddliaceae bacterium
AAACGTCGCCAAGCTTTCAGAAAAGGGAAATTTCATCCCTTGTTCTTTTTAAATAATTCGGGACAAGAAATAGGGGGATTTTCAGAGGAGCTTCTGACTGAAACAGGTTAACTTTGTCTCACCCCACAGTTAGGGATGGGTGTTTAATTCATACTGTTGGGGATAAGGAGTACAGAACCAAAATTGCCACAATTAGAGGAGACTATAAGGATAAAAATGGAAACACCAAAAATACTCTAAGACTTTGGAAAAAATCCGATATATCTTTTCAAGACGACGACATTTATCACGAAAAACTTTACTGCATTCAATGGCAAAGAACAACTACTAAAAATGGAAGAGATGTAAAAGAGTCTGAATTTCATGCAGTGACAAAGGAAGACTTACAGCGAGAAGAAGAGATAAAGACATTTATTCACCAGCATCTGAGTGATTGGCAAAAAAAGGGATGGGTGCCGGATGCGTTAATTGAATCTGGAGCAAAGACATCTGAACCTGTTCGCGACAGAGGCTGGACTCACTGGCATCACTTGTTCAATCCGAGGCAACTTCTAATATGCGCACTAGTGAATCGCTACTCCAGTGCCTACGAGAAGTTGGGCTTTGCACAGATGATTAATAGATCTTCACGACTTTGCAGGTGGATGCCATCTGTAGATATCTCAGCAGATGTATTTTATAATCAAGCTCTCAATACCTTTTGGACATATGGATGCAGAAGCTCTTTGAAAGCGCTTACGTTAATTGATACACTTTCCAAACAATTTCCATTTTCTACAGATCTAAACCATAAAGTATTGAACCACCCAGCAGAAAAAATATCTGGCATCCACGACATCTTTATTACAGATCCCCCTTACGGTGATGCTGTCAATTATGAGGAAATCTATGAGTTTTTCATCTCATGGCTCCAAAAAAATCCTCCAAATGAATTTAGCAGCTGGGTATGGGATTCAAGGCGGCCACTAGCTATCAAAGGCAAAGATGAGGACTTCCGCCAGGGTATGATTTCGGCATTCACAGCCATGGCAAACCACATGTCAGAAAATGGATTGCAAATATTAATGTTCACCCATCAATCGACTGCAATTTGGTCAGACATTGCGAATATAGTCTGGGCATCAGGACTTCAAGTAACAGCGGCCTGGTATGTTGTTACTGAAGCTGACAGTGCCCTCAGAGATGGGAGCTATGTAAAAGGCACCGTGATTCTTGTCCTAAGAAAGCGGACGGAAAGGCTAGTTACATTCCGAGATGACCTTGCGAGTGAACTTCAGGATGAAGTGGAACAACAAGTTAACACCCTAATAGGTATTAATCAGGAAACTCGAAGCAAGAATCGAGACGAGAATCTGTTCTCTGATGCAGACCTTCAAATGGCAGGATATGCAGCTGCCCTTCGCGTCCTCACCCGCTATGCAGAAATCGATGGTGTCGACATGACCCTAGAGGCAAAAAGGCCTCGGATAAAAGGAGAGACAACCCGAGTCGACCGATTAATCGCTTATGCCGTCGATATTGCCAACCAATACTTAGTGCCGGATGGTATTCCAAGAGGTGTATGGGACAATTTAAAGCCGGCTGAAAGATTCTACCTCAAATTGCTTGACCTTGAGACAAAAGGTCATAAGACGTTGGACAATTATCAGAATTTCGCCAAAGCCTTTAAGGTTCGTGACTTTACTGCAATATTAGCAAGCAAAAAAGCAAACGCTGCGCGCCTAAAATCAAGTAAGGAATTCGGCAGTTCGCAAATATCAGGTGAATTTGAGATGGCTAACACTCCCCTACGAGGAATCCTTTACGGACTCATGGAACTAGAAAAGGGGGTAGAGTCAGAGGATGTCCTTCACCATCTCGGAGACAATATCCCCGATTACATGAGAAAAAGGGATCTTGTGAAGGAAATTTCTAAATTTTTGGCAAATCGACTAGCAACTCTTCGCCCTGAAGAGGCAGCTTTTGCCCGAGTATTGAGGGATCTCGTACACAATGAGAGATTATGAGAGTCAAACTTCCTTCATCAATAGATTCTCTTCAAGGCGGTCAAATTTGCAGGAGATATTTCTTGCAGACCGCCTGAAAGAGGCCTGTTCCTATAAGAGAATCGCAGGATATTTTCGATCCTCAATTTTTGAGCTTGTTGGAGAAGAACTTGCACTTGTCCCGGATATTAAAGTGATTTGCAATAGCGAGCTAGATATTCGGGATATCTACGTTTCTAAAGAGGCCCAGGCAGTAAAATTAAAGGAAAAGTGGAATGAAGGAGTGGTTAATGG
This sequence comes from Waddliaceae bacterium, assembly GCA_049583465.1. Classification (GTDB taxonomy): domain Bacteria; phylum Chlamydiota; class Chlamydiia; order Chlamydiales; family Waddliaceae; genus JBAUVX01. The sequence continues at coordinate 2,280 of JBAUVX010000163.1, forward strand.
GGAAGGTTTATTCGTAAGAGAGCGATATCGACGTCTCTATGAACTCTTAACGAACGGAAATATTGAAATAAGAGTTGTGCCCAAGGACCGTCTTTTTTTACATGGCAAGGCCGGCATTATAGAATTGAAAAATGGCGAAAAGACCGCATTTCTTGGATCTGTCAACGAAACTCGGAGAGCCTTCCAGATTAATTATGAGTTGGTCTGGGAAGATCGTACGAATGAGGCGATACGATGGGTGGAAGAGGAGTTTGATGCTCTCTGGAAGGAGGGAATACCCCTTCCTGAAGCGGTCGTTAAGGAAATTAAGAGACAAGCAGACCGAATCGAAATTGAATTTAATGAATGTGAAGAAAGAGAGCTGCCGGGGGCCGTATTCGTAGAGTCTCCTTTGTATCAGGGAGGAGAACAACTGCAACCGTGGCAAAGAGCATTCGTCACACAGTTTCTGGAACACCGTGAACAATATGGTAGCGTAAGGCTACTTATTGCCGATGAGGTAGGTCTTGGTAAAACACTATCTCTTGGTGCCAGTGCTACCTTATCAGCTGTAATGGATGATGGGCCGGTCCTAATCCTATGTCCGGCCAGCTTGACCCAGCAATGGCAGATTGAGTTAAAGGATAAGCTAGGAATACCAAGCGCCCTTTGGCTAAGCCAAAAGAAGGCATGGATGGATCCGCAGGGACACATCATTTATACACAAGGGCCACAAGGTGTTGCCAAGTGCCCCTATCAGATCGCTATTGTTTCTACAGGCTTAATCACTCAACCAACTCAGGAGAGAGAAGCCCTGTTATCCTGCCGATTCGGCATGGTCATTCTCGATGAAGCCCATAAAGCTCGGCGAAAAGGGGGGCTTGGCAGCAGTAAAGGCCGTGACAATAATCTTTTAGAGTTTATGTGTCGCGTAGGCCTCAAGACAAAGCACATTTTATTGGGAACAGCCACCCCCATACAAACTGATGTTAAAGAAATATGGGACCTTATGAGGATTTTAAATGCCGGAACAGAGCATGTTTTAGGTAAGGAAAATCATTCCCGTTGGTTGGAACTTGAAAATACAATCCCCCTTATAACAGGAAAATCCTCTACAGTAGATCCACAGTTAGCTTGGGATTTGATGCGCAATCCCCTCCCCCCAAGTTTCACCCATCAACTTTTTGACAGAATACGCAGCGACTTGGATATCGATGCAAAAAAAATATTTTCTAATAGGTCTTATACCAGCTTGCCAGAGTCAACTCGTAATGATGTTGAGGACGATGTTAATAGACCTACAAACGGACTAAGCTTTTTTCAACTACACAATCCGATCCTTTGCCACACAATCTTGAGGCAAAGAAAGGACCTAGAAAAAAAGGGATTACTTCCAAAAATCGGTGTCAATATTCATCCCTTTGGTTCTTATCAAGGTATTTCCTTTGAAAATTCCTTTGCACTCTTCACAAATCACTACTTCGACCAAGCTTATATGGCTGCTGAATCTTTTACGTCGGAGATGAGGAAGCGCTGCCCCTCAGCAGGCTTTATGAAAACATTATTGCTACAAAGAATATGCTCGAGTTTCGCATCTGGAATATCAACCGCAAAGAAACTTCTTAATCGGGAGTCTTTTGAAGAAGATGAGGAACTTTCGGAAGAATCATTAAATAACCTTTCAGGGATTACCTCTCAAGAAAAGAGCTTTCTTCAGCAAATAGTTGATGAATTATCAAGAACAGAAGCGGTTGACCCTAAGTTAAAAGCAATTCGATACTTTCTTACGGAACACCATATTGAGGGTAAAACATGGCTTGAGCATGGATGTATTATCTTTAGTCAATATTATGAAACAGCTCTTTGGCTTGCTAAAAATTTGACCTCTGTCCTTGGACAAGAGGAAATTGCGCTCTATGCAGGTGTGGGAAAAAGCCGCCTTTATCTCAATGGAGTCCACAAATCTGTGGAAAGAGAATTTATCAAACATGCTGTCAAAGCACGTGAAATTCGCCTGGTAATCGCGACCGATGCAGCATGCGAGGGTTTAAACTTACAGACTTTAGGAACACTGATCAATGTAGACCTTCCGTGGAACCCTTCTCGCCTGGAGCAAAGAATAGGTCGCATTAAGCGTTTTGGGCAGACTCGCAACAGTGTCGATATGTTAAACCTCGTTTATCATGAAACCCAGGACGAAAAAATTTATAAAGTTTTATCAAGCCGTATGCAGGATCGGTTTGATATACTTGGCACCTGCCCAGACGTCATTCAAGATGAGTGGATAGAGAATATTCAGACATTTGAGGAAGAGTGCAATAAATATTGGAGTCGTCGCCAGCGAGCCCAAAATGCCTTTAAAGTACGCTACCAGGACAACCTCAACCCTGATCAGAACAGGTGGGAGACCTGTACAAAAGTTCTCTCTAGGTATGATCTAGTCCAAAAGCTTTCAAAACCTTGGAAATAATGCTTAAGATGTTAAGAAAGAAAAATCTTTACAACACGAATTCCACTGAACCGTATAAGTTGAGTCGTTCAAAAATCGACTTATTTTTACAGTGTCCACGATGTTTCTACCTGGATCGCAGATTAGGGATTTCGCAACCATCAGGACCACCTTTTACGCTGAACAACGCTGTAGACACTCTCTTGAAGTTAGAGTTTGATCAATGCCGTGATAAAAGATGCGTTCATCCTTTTGTTTCAGGTCAAGGAATAGAGGCTATCCCCTTTTCTCATCCTGAGTTGGAAAATTGGAGAAACAACCGAATAGGAATACAATACTTGGATCCAAAGACAAACTTTTTGCTTTATGGCGCGATTGATGATGTCTGGGAACTCCCATGCGGAGAACTTGTTATTGTTGATTACAAAGCAAAAGCAACTACAGGACAAATTACACTAGAACCAAAGAGAAAAAAGAATGGCGAGATTTACCAAACAGACCGATATCTGATCGGCTATGTCAACCAGATGGAATTCTATCAGTGGCTCTATCGAAAAAACGGGTTCCGAGTATCAGACATAGGTTATTTTCTTTTTGCCAATGCCATTAAAGAACGAGAAGCTTTTAACAATCGCCTGGACTTTGAAAAAATTCTTCTTCCTCACGACGGGGATATGTCATGGGTTGACCCAACAGTTGGCAAAATCAAAAAATGCCTGGATGCGGATACTATTCCCGATTTCTCCCCCGATTGTTCGTTTTGCTGGTATGCACAGAACATACTTTCCACATCAAGCGAGGTAATTTAATGAAAGAGATTATCTATGTTTTGATGAATGAATGTTCACGAGTTAATTGTCGTGACAGTGAGACGACAATTTGTTGTCCATATTCTGCTCTTTCTCCTTGCAATATTTCATTTTTAATCCGCTTCCCAATCTTCCAGTTAAGTAGCGTAAGACTCATATTTACAGCGGTTGCGATATTTTTCTGTGCCTGCTCAATCATCGTCCGAAGATCGTGTAAGAGCTCTTCCGGTACTGTAGCCGGAGCTGTCGATTGCGATTTTTGTAGGGTGTTCTTTGTCGTCATAAGGTGAATACTTCGTGGTCGCCCATTTTTCGTTTTTTTTCAAGCAGGCTAGCTTGTTATCAAAATTGATATGATTCCAGATGTTTCTTCGCGTTATGGGAATTGTCATAACGAATGTTGAAACCGGTTTACCATGCCAAGGAAGAAACAGATTTCTTTGACAAAAACGTACTGAAGGGTGCATAATAAGGGAGTAATGAGGTAATGAAGTATGGATGCTATACCAGCAAAATTGACGGCAAAATATCAAGCGACAGTTCCCAAAAAAGTCAGGGAGGCGCTGCACTTGGAAGCAGGGGACGATATCGTTTATGAGATCCTGGACGATCAGACGGTGATTCTTCGCAAGGTTTATCCTTTGGACATCAATTATCTGGAAGGGATCAACGCGACGCTAGAAGAATGGGAGATGAAGGAAGATGAGGAGGCCTACGGAGACCTATGAGCAGTTTGATGTTGTCAAGGTCCCTTTACCGTTTGCCGATAAAACGACGAACAAGAGACGTCCTGCTTTAATATTGACTCCAGCGAAAAGATTCAATTCAAAAGTGGGGGCAAGCATCATGGCGATGATTACTAGTCAAAAGTCATCGAAGCGTTTTGACTGGCCCTTGGATATCGAAATTGTTGATCTCGAAGAAGCCGGGCTGCCTTGCTCCTCCTTGATCCGTTGGAAACTCTTCACGCTCGATCATCGTCTGATCCTTGGCTGCCTTGGCAAGTTATCCGCAAGGGACCGGATGAAGGCGGAGAAACAGCTAAGATATCTTTTTTCTCTTGATTAGACATCTTTCCTTTTTTCCAAAAAAAATACAGGAATTGTTATTCCAGAACGAGGGATGTAGCGAGAAAAAAAGAAATAAACGCCATGGGCGAATTGCGATTTTGCGATTTCGGTTGATAATGCGCAGGTACTAGTTTCACCACTCATTTAAAGCATGGTTGTTAGTGTAAAACACAGAGACACAGAGAGCACAGAGAGA
>JBAUVX010000164.1:0-3382 GCA_049583465.1 Waddliaceae bacterium
TCTCTCTGTGCTCTCTGTGTCTCTGTGTTTTACACTAACAACCATGCTTTAAATGAGTGGTGAAACTAGTACCTGCGCATTATCAACCGAAATCGCAAAATCGCAATTCGCCCATGGCGTTTATTTCATTTTTTTTAACGTTCTTCGAATCGTTTCGTCTGATATCGAGTCCGTCAACTCCAATGTAACGCAGCGATCGGCCAACAATTGCATTGTCCAACACGAGCGCCCTTCAGGGGGCTCACTGCATGCAAGAGCGATTAAGTGGGATTTTGCCTTCCCAACCAACTTCTCAGGCCTTCCGCTTCTCGCTTTTTCACTTAACGCTTGCTTTAATCCCTTTTCGCAATAGGCTCTTCTCGTGTTGTAAACGCTTGATTCACTGCATCTAAGTAAAGAAGAGATCTCGCGATCCGCCTTTCCCTCATCTGCAAATAACAGCATTTGTGCTCTTCTGATTACCCGTGCAGGTGATTTTCCTTTTTTAACGATCTTTTCAAGTTCTACTCTTTCCTCTGCTCTGAGGTGAACGGACCATTTTTTATTCATAGCTACCTCCGTGTGTAAGATAGATATGAAACACCATTCAAACATTTTTTAAAAACTTTAATGGTTGGGCATTAGTATGGTTGGTCGAGGAGAGAGGCGGCCGCAACCTGTGATGTTAGCAGACTTTCTTGAAGAATACGATGAAAAGGGATATCCTGAACGATCAAGCTCGACTTTGCAAAATTTTTGGACTCGCCGCTTTCGGGTAGTTTAGGTTTTCGACCTGTGACAACACAAATACGAACCTCTATTTTAATCTGGCCTTTTTATTTGTTGCTAGTCGCAGGAATATTTTTCCCTTCCACAGCTCACCATGGAATCCTAAACCCCAAAAGTTTTCTTTTCATCGCCACAATCATTGGAGTCAGCGTTTATGCCTGCATGAAACAACGCCTTCTCTTCTCGCAAATCAATATTTTCTGCTTCCTACTCCTCTCTCTTAGTTTCCTCATCGTTTGGTTCTTCATTGGGATCGCTTTAGGAACAAGCACGATATCCTCAGCGTTTGATCAATACAAGCTATTCTTAATTACGATCATCGTCCCGGCTTTCACAGCCTACCTCTTGAATGAGAAGCAAATCGATCCGCAAACCATCATCAAGCTCGTGATTTATGTCAACCTCGCTTACTGCCTGTTGAAAATCCTCATCATCAGCTTGCATTTCATGAGTTTGCTGAATTTGTGGGAACTAAGAGCAAGGATGGGGCTGAGAATTCAGAAGACGGCAATCTTTGGAAATGTTGAACGTGTACAAAGCTCTGTGGACATTTCCACGCCGTTCATCCTTTTTTTTGTCCTGCAATCGAACGCTCTTGGCCTATCCATACCGAAATGGACAAGATCCCTTTATTTTTTTGTCAGCTTTCTTTCCAATCTTCTATCATTTTCTCGATTTCTTCTTTTTGTTTATTGTTTCAGTATTGCTCTTCATCTTTTCACATCGACTGTTTCTCGCATCTTCAAAAGCCTGATCATGGTCATCGGTCTCTTGACCCTATTTGCCGCATTCATTGGTTTTGAAAACATCGAAACCGCCATTCATCATCGATTTTTTAGCGAAGGGAATCGTCGTTCAGACGATATACGCTACCAACAAACCCGTTCCTTAATGAAGGCATTCGACCATTCCCCTTATGTTGGGCAGGGTCTAGGCAGCTATGTTAAAGACAATGTCCGCGATGGGAATCTCCTTCACTCTTACGAAGTACAATGGGTAGCTTTTCTGATGCAATTCGGCCTCATTGGCATTGTCTTCCTTTTCCTTCCTCTAGGCTATGTTCTGTTTAGGCTTTTGCTTCCCCCTTTATCTAGGGAAAAAATTGCTTTTTCTGCACTTTTTATGCTGTGGATACTTTCCGGATTTACCAATCCATTCCTCATCTCATTGCAAAGTGGAATCCTTTATGCTTTATTTATCGCCGTTTCGAAGATATCCAGCTGTTTCGGTATAAGCTCTTTCAACCAGGGTGAGGGACTTGCCTTGCCGCATTAATCCCAATGGTTGAAGAAATCATCGGTTCATGACATAAAGAAAAAAGCGGAGGTAGCACTCATGAAATCGCCTCATGTCTTCCCTTTACTTTCAACAAAACCCCAAGATGTGAAAAATGGGGGAACACGAACTTGCATCACTCGTGATCAATTTCCTGTTCTCGAAGGAATGGCGATGTATCGGGTTGTCTTGCATGAAAAAGGCATTCGAGAACCGCATTGGCATCCTAATGCATATGAGTTAGGGTATTGTTTGCAAGGGGATGCACTAGTGACGATTTTTGGCAACGAGAGCAAGAGAAGCACTTTCGGCATTTCCCGGGGAGAAATGTTTACTGTACCATCGGGATTTCTCCATCATATTGAAAACATCGGCAAAGGCCCTTGCACATTCATTTTGGTTTTTTCAGATGAAAAACCAAAAGACTTCGGTCTCTCTGCATCTATAGGATGCATGACAGATGCCGTTCTTGGAAACACATGGGGGCTGAAAAGCAAGCAATTCACACCGATGAAGAGGTCGGCAAACACCGCTCTCATATGTGAGACAACATCTACAAACACAGCGCCGGTGTATTCTCATTTCTCAAGCGGCTATAAATTCAATGTAGAAGGAGCAAATCCTCTTCTCAGCAATACAGGGGGTTCAGTAAAAGTTGCGAGAAAAAGCACATGGTCCAAGCTCGAAGATCTATCGATGTACTCGCTGCGTTTAACAAATAAAGGGATGCGTGAGCCGCACTGGCACCCTTCAACGGCGGAGCTAGGATATGTCAATAAAGGGAGAGCGAGAATGAAGCTGCTCAGTCCCAATGGAGATGTGGACACTTATACATTAAAAAAGGGGGATGTCTATTTCATTCCTAAAGCCTATCCTCACCACATAGAAAATCTTGGCAAGGGAGAGCTTCATATTTTAGTCTTTTTTGATCAACATACCCCCGGGGATATTGGATTTTCCGCCGGGGTTAGGGCGTATTCTAATGAAGTGTTGGGCGCGACACTCAGCACAAATCCGGAATTCTTTAAAAAACTCCCCGATTATTACGAAGACCTTCTGATTGTTTCGTGCGTCAATTCTTCAACTTAGCGGATGGTGTTAGTTTAAACCCGGGTTGTGCTGAAAACCTCTCGCAGAACGTGAAAGTGGGTGGTAAGATTTTTAAAAACAGGCTGAAACTTGACTCTTTAGAGTCAAGGGAAAACTGCTTTTAACCCACATTCCGCATGTTGCGCGGGTGATTTCTTCATCTTTTTAATTCTAAGTGGATTACAAAATCTCGATTGGTGACTACAGACCAAGCTTCGATTTTGTAACCCACTTAGAATCAAAAATCTAT
>JBAUVX010000165.1:0-3548 GCA_049583465.1 Waddliaceae bacterium
TCCATAACCTTTGGCATATTCTGAAAGCTTAGCCTTCAAATTTTGTGTATTCTTAAAAAAGTATTTCCCCTCGGAACCCAGATGCAGATACCAAGTCTCGGTAGCAATCTCCTTGAAAATCTTTTCCGGAAGCCTGCTCAAATCCCTCCCGGGCCTTGCCATCATTGCATAGATTTCTGCTTCCCTAAGCCCTAAAATAGGGTTGCTGGCACTTGAGAGACTCGATACCAATAAAAGCTTGAGTAAATCTTGAGCATCTTCTCCGGTACTATGCTCCCGATCGAATCTTTCGGCAACAGACTTTCCTCTCCCTGCAATATCGTGGGCTATTGCCTCGTCTAAGCTGGGTTTAATGATCTTGATTTCCGAGAAAATATTTTCATCGTTCAGGTCAAGATCATAAGGATGGATTAACTGTGATGTTTCCGCTTTTCCTGTAGAATATAGATTGTTGACTACCAGACGCATCAGACGAATAAGACCGCGAGTCTGCTGGAAATTGGCATTTTCTTTGAACCGTCCATAAAGATCCCTGAGAGAAAAATGGAAAGGATATGACTCCCGCAATTTTCGAGCTGCCTCTTGGCCGCTTTCATTAGTAAGACCGGCCTCTTGCGCTTTACTCACAGCTTCAGCATAATTCTTACTCACCTCTTCAATAACAGATTCCTCAGGAAGCGATTCAAACAGTCGAGTACGAAGAATATGGTAAAACTCATCGCCTTGAGTCTTTACAGGCTCAATACGTATCGTTAATTTCTCTGCCTCTTTTCTTAAATCTTCAAGAGCTTTGTTGATCAGTTCAGATCCTTCGCTATAATTGGTCGCATTGAGGTCCGATAGAACCACGCAGACATTGGATAACTCTTCTTTGCTAACTGCAATTAACATGTTGGATAGGGCCGCCGTCGTGATATCGGCAAGAGTTCCTCGCCCTGCTTCGTGAGTCATCGCTTGCTGCAAGTAAGGAGGAAGCTCGTCTAATAGAATCAGTATAGGCCCACCCTTTAAAAGGTTGATCCAGTCATTAAGTCCCGGAGCTTTTAAAGGGGAATAGCAATGTTTTAAGACCTCTTCTTTCCCCAATTGCTCGGCAAGGGAACCCCAAATTCCATATTCTGCTGAAGATTCACGGCCGGTGAAACCGATGACTTTAATTTTACCGGCATCGTAATCTTTGTTCATGACTTGACTTCGGAATTCCGGGTGGCGTGCAAGAAGCCCCAATGCGATCATGTTGTGAGTCTTCCCCCCTCCCATCGATTGTGAAAGAATAATCGTGGAATTGTCCGCGGCACTCGTTGAGGAAAACGTAGCAAAAGCTTTTTCGATAAGGAGATTCATTCCCGAGGTAACATAGTTTTCACTAAAGAATTGTTCCGGAGAGATTTTATCTTTAATTAAGTCAGATAGTTCTAAAACTATATCTGAGCGCTTTTTTTCAGGAGCGGTAAGGCGTGGTTTGCAAGTTTCTTTCAAATTATACATTATAGTCGCCCCAAGTTTATAAAATCATTAAAATATAACACGATAAAACGCTTTATTCAAACTAAATTAATAACTTATTGATAACTGAATATTTTACTAAGGGATTTTCTGCGACCTTCCGGAGCAGGGGAAATCGCATGGAAAATGACAAAAAAACCTGCTTACAGGATGTATAAAGGATAAGAAAATAAGCGGGCCTGAGGCATTCCAGCCGGCTGGGTGCGTCCGGCATGGAAAAAACCTAGAAGGTGAGAGTCCACCCATAACCACGATAGGAGGGGATGTCTAGACGAAAGCAAGGGTGTCCGTCCGAAGAAATCAACCTGAGGCTCCACAGCAATGGATATACACAAACAAATCCAATTCTTGAACTTGTTTGTGTGTCGGCTGTGAGAGAGGTCGGGGCTCCTGTTGCAGGAGCCCCGCGCCTACTCGATAATTTCCTTCTTAGCTGTCCTGGTCGGGAGCCTGATTGTTCTGTCTTTGGTTTTGACCGTTCTGATCATCGCTAACGCAAGCTTTGGCCCTGAAATCGTAAACTTGGCCTTCTGGACATTGTTTGTGAGCGCCAGATTGTTTTTGACCAAATGATTGGCCTTGAGGGCATTGCATCCTGCCTGTCTGGCTAAAAGCATAACCATAGGATAAGGTTAGAACTAATAAAGATAATCCGAGAAATCTTAAATTATTCACCATCTCCTCCTTATTTTTTAACCATCGAGAATTATCAGGAAGAGAACCTCCCTTCCGCCTTCATTATATGCATTTCCAAAAAAAATCAAAAATTAATTTTATGATCAAAGTTTTACCCTCTTCTCTATCTCGGCCTCTGCCGGCGAATCCCCCGGTGAAATTTTCGAACCAACTTGTTATTAATTCTTTACGTAATCCGAGGGTGCAAACATCATCGTCAGTGTTGTGCCGGTATGGAATGCATAACGAGGTTTATTTCCAGCATTGTCAAGGTACGATTCCCTATGATCTTGTATCTCAGCTTATTGCAATCATCTCTACAACAAATGTGAGTTCACTGCCGGCTAACGGATGGTTGGCATTCAAAATCACTGTATCTTCCTCTATTTTATCTACGGTCACAGACATTTGCTGTCCATCTTTTTGTGCCACCTGAAGGACAATCCCTTCCTCTAGGGGGATATCTTTAGGAAGCTTATCTCGGCTGACTTTGAAAATGAGGTCATCATGGTAGGGGATGGATTCCTCTTCTGTAATTTCTACCGTTTTCGTCTCACCGATATCCATTCCTACAAGAGCATCTTCTATGACCGGCCAAAAATCGCCGCTGCCGATTGTGATTTGAATCGGATTCCCCTGTGTCGTGGTCTCGAAGACTTGTCCTTCCTGTGTTTTTCCCGTATAATGGATTGTAACTGTATCACCATGTTTAGCTTGGGTCATAAATCTACATCTCCTTTATTTACCATGTTCTGTTCTCCACATTGCATGAGATGATAGGTCAATGCAACCCTTTTATTTTTGAATTCCTTTACTGCGAGTTGACCGGAAAAGACGGACGCAAGCCCCCGGCTTTAGCCATGGGGATAAGTCCGCTAATTATTTATTGTGATTATACGGTCCTCTACCACATAATTTCGCCATGTCGCGAAAATTTAAGAGCAACTGCAATGTCGTATACTCATGCAAGTACCATGTCATCTGATGCCCGAAGTACAGGAGATCAGTTCCGGTGGATCGCGTGGAGTCTCGTCTCAAAGAAATTCTTCTCCTCGCATGTCAGGAAAAAGAGGCAGAGCTTATTGAAATGGAAGTTATGGCGGATCACGTACATCTGCTTATCGAAGTGGATCCTCAATTTGGCATACATCGCTTAGTACGTCTTTTAAAAGGAAGATCATCCCGTCTGCTCCGTCAAGAGTTTGCAATTCTCCGTAGCCGTCTTCCAACCTTATGGACGAACAGTTATTTTGTTGCCGCATTAGGAGGGGCGCCTCTTGCTATTGTGAAACAATACATCGAGAAGCAAAAGTATGTCTGAAGAATCCGAAGCGTTTGTATTGGAGTTGTCCCTCCAAACGAGTTTG
>JBAUVX010000166.1:0-1683 GCA_049583465.1 Waddliaceae bacterium
TCTCTCTGTGCTCTCTGTGTCTCTGTGTTTTACACTAACAACCATGCTTTAAATGAGTGGTGAAACTAGTACCTGCGCATTATCAACCGAAATCGCAAAATCGCAATTCGCCCATGGCGTTAACTTATGCTTTATATTTGATGGGTTGGAATAACGTGCCATGAGTTTGAAAATTTCTAATCAACTTTTGCTTTTTTTGTCTCGTTTGATGCCGGTATTTAATTTTTGGTCAAACAGTGCTGCCTCCATTACCGGATCATATTATGCGTGTTTTTCTGATATCATAAGTTATTGTTCGGTAAAAAACGGGATCATAAAAAAAACCTGCTTAATGAGGTGATGGACCTTCTAGCTGCAGCGTGAAAAAATTCTAAGTCGAGTCTGTGTACTCTATGATTTAAACTTTTAACACTGAGTAGCTCATAAAGCAATTTGATTTATGCTACAACCCCTGATTGATACGATCGAACCCTTCGCATCCGGCCATTTATCGGTCGATGACGGCAATGAAATTTATTGGGAAACTTCGGGTAATTCGATAGGTCAGCCAGCTCTCTATCTCCATGGCGGCCCAGGATCTGGAATTATTGGCGGCTATCGACGCCATTTTAATCCAGAGCAATTTTTGATTGTATCGTTTGAACAGCGAGGTTGTGGCCGCAGCAGGCCAAGAGTCACCGATCCGGGTGTTGACCTGATGAAAAATACAACTCAGGATCTAATCTCTGATATCGAGAAATTAAGAATTCACCTTAAGGTGGATAAATGGTTGCTTTTAGGTATTTCTTGGGGAACTACACTCGCTCTTGCATATTCTCAGACACATCCAGAAAGGGTTTCAGCGATCGTCTTAGGTGCCGTTACAACAACCACGTCCTCCGAGGTAGAGTGGGTGACAGAGGATATGCGTCGTATTTTTCCAAGAGAATGGGACCAATTTGCAGCAGTAGTTCAGCCCAAACGTGGTGAGCGACTCATTGATGCGTATTATCGACGGATCACCAGCCCCGATCTGAAAATCCGCGATCGCACCTCTCGTGCGTGGTGTGCATGGGAGGATGTTCATACCTCACTCGATCCAAACCATCGGCCAAATCCACGTTTTCAAAATACAGAATTTTCTCTGCCTTTTTCAATTCTTACGATTCACTACTGGAAGCACTCGGCTTTTCTTAGTGTTACCGGTATTTTAGCAAACATGAATCTCATTTCGCATATTCCTTGTGTATTGATTCATGGACGCTTGGACATCAGTTCACCGATGGACACTGCATGGAAGCTTCATAAGGCGTGGCCCGGTAGTGAGTTCACAGTCATTGATGACGAAGGTCATGGGGGTAAGTCTATGTTCGAGAAGATTACTTGCGCTGTCTCAAAGGTATCAAGTTGGACCGACGGGGGCATTTGAGAAGCGCTCACCAATAAAAATCTGAACGAATAGCAATTTTACGCTTTGCATCTTCCTGTAGGGGCTTCCAGTTCTTGAGCATTACTGGTAACTTAAGTTCTCTTAAGAAAATAGGAAGTGTTGATTCTAGCAGTTATAAACACAATGAACGATGTGAACACCGAGCTGTGGGAATGTTTAGTTCCCGTAGGCGTCGATACTAATCCTTTGGCATAGCAAAACAGAGCCGTAGGGAAATGAATATTTCCACAGCTTGCGGAAGCTTGCAAATGATG
>JBAUVX010000167.1:0-1966 GCA_049583465.1 Waddliaceae bacterium
GGTAATATCCACCCTTACTCTACTGTCTCTGTGTTTTACACTAACAACCATGCTTTAAATGAGTGGTGAAACTAGTACCTGCGCATTATCAACCGAAATCGCAAAATCGCAATTCGCCCATGGCGTTAGGTTAATAAATGAGCGGGCATGTACTGACACATCGATGCCATGCGATTGCAAAAAAGCAAATGAGCGGTTATAGTGGAACGGTCTCTGTGGAATTGACTTTTGGATGGGAAAAGACACAGCGGTTGATGCAGTCCTTTCGCTATTTTCCCTTGTGGAAAGCCTTGGAGGAGTGGAGTCTCTCGTTAACCATCCGGCAACAATGACGCATGCGGCTGCCGTCCCTAAAGAAGAGCGGGAGAAAATTGGCATTACCGATCTGATTCGGCTTTCTGCAGGGATAGAAGAAACCGATGATTTTATTAATGACTTAGAGGAGAGCTTGGTATAACCACAATGGACCAAACATTTTTAGACGCGTTGCACCGGCAAACTGAAGAGGTGAAAGCGCAAGGGCTGTACAAAGAAGAGCGGGAAATCGCCTCGCCACAGCAGGCCGTCATTACCTTGGCTGACGGGCGCGAGGTTATCAACTTGTGTGCAAACAATTACCTCGGCCTATCGAACCATCCGGAACTCATCAACGCCGCAAAAAAAGGACTTGACCACTATGGATTTGGCATGTCGTCGGTACGTTTTATTTGCGGGACCCAAACCCCCCATCGCCAACTCGAAGAGAAAATTTCTGCGTTTTTAGGAACGGAAGAGACGATCCTCTACTCCTCTTGTTTCGATGCGAATGGAGGGCTTTTTGAGACGCTGCTTGGTTCTGAGGACGCGGTTTTTAGCGATGCCTTGAACCACGCGAGCATTATCGACGGCATGCGTTTATGCAAAGCGCAACGCTTCCGGTACAGCAATAACGACATGGAAGACTTGGAAGCAAAGCTTGCGGCTACTCAAAACTGCCGTTACCGGTTGATTGCCACGGACGGGGTCTTTTCGATGGATGGGAGCATGGCCGATCTCCAGTCCATTTGTGCTCTTGCCGCTGACTATCAAGCTCTTGTTATGGTGGACGATTCCCATGCTGTCGGTTTTATTGGCGAGAAGGGAAGGGGAACGCCTGAATATTGCGGCGTGAGCGAGCAGATTGCTATTTATACAGGGACGCTGGGAAAAGCGTTAGGAGGGGCATCGGGCGGATACACATCGGGAAAAAAGGAAATCATCACATGGCTGCGGCAGCGTTCCCGTCCCTATCTTTTTTCCAACTCCCTTTGCCCTGCCATTGCAACGGCTTCCCTCAAAGTCTTGGACATGCTTGCTTCTTCAGATGCCTTGCGTCAAAAACTTAGAGACAATAGTGTCTATTTCCGAGAAAATATGGAAGGTTTGGGGTTTCGTCTTGTTCCCGGAGAGCATCCGATTATTCCCGTTTTACTTGGAGATGCTAAAGTTGCCGAAACGTTTGCATCGCGCATGCTTGAGCACGGCGTGTATGTGATTGGGTTCAGCTATCCCGTTGTTCCAAAAGGCCAGGCGCGTATCCGGACGCAAATGTCAGCGGCGCACACGCGAGACCATCTCGACCGCGCCCTTGAAGCTTTCCGTTGCGTGAAAAAGGAGCTCATTAATTAATACAGATTGGCGTTGCCTAACAAAACAAAATTTTTTACGAAAGAAGAAGACTCATGACTGCAGCACTTGAAGGCCAAGAACCTATCTCACTAAACGCTTTTCAGCCGATTTTTTGGATCTTGAGGGTGATTTTGTGATGAATTTTGATCTCAACTTATGAAAGTTGAGAGCCTTGTTGCGTAAGTCCTCCCCAAAAAAATCAAACGCAAACTCGCAAAGCCGCAAAGAAGGTTTTAAAGGCCATTAACGACCCTGTTGATCCCATCCTTCACACTTTTTTGACCGAAGTTGATCAAAATCCCCAGCCTCTTATTGGTTA
>JBAUVX010000168.1:0-3503 GCA_049583465.1 Waddliaceae bacterium
CGCGGCCCAACCCCTTAATTTAAGCTTGACAGAGCACTAGGTTGCTGACCCATAGCCGGTATTGTCATCAGTTAATCTCCTCTGATTATTAATTTGATGAAATTTGCAAGTGTTTTTGGAGCTGCCGTTCGCCTCTTTATTGCGGCCGGAAAAAGCGAAGCTAGGGGGAGATGTTGCTGCTGCAACACAACAGACTAAAAAAAATAGTGAGAAAAAGAGGAAGATTCAGACGGTTGATGCCCATGCTGCTACGGGGGAATCTCAACAGCCTCAACAACGGGTACAGAGAGCTCTCTCTGTAGATATCTTTCTAAAAAGGAGAAGAACCTCTTCCCTGGAAAGGAATAATGGACAACAGGAATCTTTGTCTATAGCAACTGAAGCCCTCTGCAGTCTATCCAATCCTCCACAGGGAAAGAGAGAAGCAGCAAAATAAAGATCGACAAAAAAATCCATTCAATGATACTTGGTTAATTATGAAGGCAAAACAGCAAATCATACAGTCTATCGAAAATTCTTCCCTGCCCGTTGGCATGGATGGAGGGTATTATTATTATGCTATTGAACATCTGGGGGTTCCGGGGCTGTAGGATAAGCTGTTATCATACATTTGAATGCACAAAGCCCCGCCGGGAAGGTGGGGTTTTTTTTTGGAGTAAAAGGCATGGTTTCATGCCAAGAGAGGTAAACATGCAACCATTCGCTGCAAACAGCGCCGCTAACAGCTATTATTATCGGTATTTGCCGACCCGCCGGCAGGGGATAGGATGATGCATGCCTAAATGAGCTGAGATGAATCCTAAGCCCCGCAGGGAAAACCTAGCGGGGCTTTTTTTTTTGGAGGGAATAAAAATGAAAAACCAACTAATCATTGCAGGTCCTTGTGCTCTTGAATCGCGGGAGCAGCTTAAAGTCTGTGTTCGAGAGCTTAATAGCTTGGGTATCAAGCACATTCGAGCTTCCCTTTGGAAGCCGCGCACACACCCGGGTTGGGAGGGGATGGGGATTTTAAGCCTGTTGACCCTTTTAGAAGAGACCCTTCCTTACGGCATCGTTCCGGCAACGGAGGTGCTGACACCGGAACAGGCTTCTTTAATTGTGGAAGGCCTTAGATCTTATGACCACCGAGCGCCAATGCTCGTTTGGATTGGGGCGAGAAATCAAAACCACATCACCCAAAGGTGCATTGCCGAAATTTTGGCTTCGGGAGGCGAGGGAATCCATTTGATGTTCAAAAATCAAATGTGGGAAGATGAACGGCATTGGCTGGGAATTTTTGCCCACCTCATTGAAGCAGGATTTCCAAGTGAACGGTTGCTTGTATGTCATCGAGGATTCAGCCCGGGGCGGCTTCCTAACCCCTACGGCTACCGCAACCTTCCTAATTTTGAGATGGCAAAGCGTGTCAAAGAGAAAACCGGTCTTTCCATGTTGATTGACCCTTCTCATATTGGAGGAACACAGGCGAATGTCTTTAGGATCTTGGAAGAGGCCAAAACATATCCGTTCGATGGGTACTTGATAGAAGTGCATCTTGACCCGGAAAATGCTAAGACGGATGGAAAACAGCAACTGACCTTCGTCCAGTTGAAACAGGTCATTCAAATGCGTGCGGCAGCGGAAAATGATAAACAAATGAGGTAAAGTCATGGATCAAAAGTTAATTCACTGTCGAAATGAGTTGAATAGGATTGATGATCATATTGTCTATCTTCTCAACCAACGGATGGAAATCGCTCAGGAAGTTGCCTCTGTGAAAGATCGGCTGGGGCTTCCTTTGACCGATGGGAAAAGAGAAGAAGAGATCATATACCGACTCCGTTCTCAAGCTAAGAGTCCCCTTCTTCAAGAGATAATCGACTCTCTGTTTTCCTTGCTTTTCCGCTGTGCAAAAGGGGAGCAGCGTTTTTCCCAACGGAAGGAATGTCCTTTCGGCAAGATCGGCATATTGGGATTGGGTTTAATGGGAGGGTCTCTCCTAAAAGGATTAAAAGCAAAAAACTCCCATTTGCAGGTGATGACCTGTCGGCTGCCTAACCAAGACGACAGGCTTGCTAAGGAAAGCGGGCTTCTTGATCGACAATTCGATTCTCTTCAGGAGCTCGTTAAGGCTGTGGACTGCCTCATTCTTGCCGTTCCCATTTCCGCAGTTCCTTCCTTAGCGCATCAACTGTCGAAGCTGGCCGGCCGTTTTCTCGTCCTTGATATCGCCGGTGTGAAAGGAGAGATTGCCCGGCTTTTCCAAACGCTTTCTTCCAAAAATATTGAATTTGTTGCTACCCATCCGATGGCGGGAAGTGAAAAGGAGGGATTCCAACACAGTCAAGCGGGGCTATTTATCGACGCTCCGTGGATCATCGCTTCTCATGCAAACAACACGGAACAAGGGCTCAAAAAGGTTGCTGGTCTTGTGGAATTTCTTGGGGCAAATCCCCTGCAAATGACCCCTGCCGAACATGATCGCCTTGCGGCGGCGGCCTCTCACATTCCCGGGGTTGTCGCGAAAAGCTATCTGGATTTTGTTCTCCATGTTTGTCCAGAAGCCGAACAGATTGCCGGTCCGGGATTTCGCTCATTTACACGCATCGCACGCGGCCAAAGCCGGATGCGGCAGGAGATTGCGGATGCAAATCAAAAAGAGATTGAGCTGCTCTTGCATCAATGGATCAAGACATGGGCATTTTGGGCCAAAACGGTTGAGGAGGAGGCATGATGAAGATGCTGCACATACGGTAAATGATTTTGTTGGATTAATCTTTCCTTCCATATCGATTTGGTACAAAATAAATTCGGTTTCTGGCGGGAAGTTTTTTGCGACTAAGTAGTCGTCCCTGAAAAAGTCCTCGCGGCGAAAAAATGCCCTTTTTACAAAAAATGTGTAAACCTCCTCACCTAACCCACAAGGGGTTAGCTCTTCAGTTTCCTCATTTTTTGTTTCAAAAATGGCTATTTTTTCTCTCGCGAGTACGGATGCCTCGTTAAAATTTGCAAGGAAATCAATTAACGTGATTCAAAACATTGCAAATTTTACCTCCTAGCTCTCCTAGGGGGGAGCAAATTTTTCCCTCGGGAGCCTTACTTTTTCAGGGTCGACTAAGTAAAAATACCCGTGGATATGGGTTGCTTTTAGATGTGCCTTTGCCGTCTCCTCAAGTGAGCGGCGATATCGGAAAGGGACAATTGGCGATGGGTTAGATAGAGAGGCCCGGACTCGAACGGAAAAAGTCGCACATGGCGTGAATTTATAATTTTAACGGGAACTGCTGCGTCTATTATGACGAAAAGTTTAAGAAGAAATGCTTTCGAAAATCGGCATTTCTCAGAAGTTGGGATTGCAATCCCATTTTCTGAGCCATTTTTTGGGATTGCATTCCTAATTTTTATCCTATTGCGCCGAAAAACCCGGTCATAAATGACCGGGTTTTTCGGCGCAATAGGATAAAGCAAGACAAGATAGGGTATTTATGTTAAGATTTGATTAATTTCAGCGAATAGCGGTTCGG
>JBAUVX010000169.1:0-11694 GCA_049583465.1 Waddliaceae bacterium
TCTCTCTGTGCTCTCTGTGTCTCTGTGTTTTACACTAACAACCATGCTTTAAATGAGTGGTGAAACTAGTACCTGCGCATTATCAACCGAAATCGCAAAATCGCAATTCGCCCATGGCGTTAACTTAGCTAATTCTTTTCCGCTGATCGGCACAATCACTCTCTTTGCATATTTTCTATTATACCAAATATAATTGGTAAATCAACATTTTTCCCCCTACCCAGGGAATCAGCATTTAAGACACGGGGCATTTGTTCTGCTGATGTTATTTTCGTAGATGCTAGAGAGCGAAAAGGAATACGGAATCCATTATTCCTATTCATTAAAAAATAGAGATAGATACTTCAAAAACACAAAAACAAACGGAAGTCCTATCATCCAATAATTTATCTCATAGGAAAAGAGAAAATCCGAAACTACTGAAACTATACTAATCAAAGAATAGCCAAGAAAAATTCCCCATAAATTTTGCAGAGAAGAAGGAAAAATAACACTACAGATTTTCTCGTCATTCAAACTAAAAACTAAAATAAAAAAAAGAATGATATATTCATGAATTTTTTCTTTTCAAATAAATTAGTTAAAGAGAAAAGAAAAAATAAAACAACTGATGTTTGGATGATTGATGTTGTCAAACCAGAAACCATATACTAGCCAAAATTTCATCTACTCATCTTTTTAGCTATTGCCTCTGAGCATTGATCTAACGCTTTAGCCCACTTCGGCGCAATCTCCAAGTTATAATGTACGTTCTTAGCACTTTCATAAGACTTCGTGCAAAAATTAGCAACACCCGCAATAATTCCATATACTAAAACACGTTTAGGCTCTTTTTTACTAAAAATGCCGCTATCCCACCTTGAATTACTGCGTTAACCGATTCCCTTATATTTTTACTCCATATTTCATCCGTTGCCACCAGAGCTCTTTCAAGAAAACCATGCACTTGATTATAACACACAACCTGATAGTTAATTACATCCTCTAAAGGCCAACTTTCATATGGATCAACTTCTTTACCTGCTTTTAGAGCTAGCCTGGAGTAATTAAAAAGTAAAGTGTGGTTATCATTGATAAATTCTTCCTCCGGTAAGACAGGAATTATCTCTCCGGAATATTTGTCTAAGACGTATAACTCAGAAGGAAAGAGAGCGTTAGGGTCAAATTGCTTTAATTCCTCTCGGGGTATCATAGGCATAGATTCTACACCCAAAAAATCGCCAGTCACTCTATTCAAAGCTTCAAGTTTATCCGGTTCTAAAGCTGCGAAACAATTAGATGCATAAATAATGAAAAGGCTAAAAACAAGTTTAGTATAAAAAACAGCTCTATCCCTAAAAAATTCTCTCTTTACCAGCTTTACCTTTTGACCTTAAATGCTTAAATTCTGCATAAAAATTTTTTGTTGTCAACAGAAATATTTAATATGTAGGAGCAAAAATCTGGAGCAGGGTATCTCCTGAAAAGTTATCGAAAAAACAGCAAAGGCAAGGAAGAAAAGAGGTCATATTTAATGAATATTACCCCTTCTCTTTCTTGTCTTCCTAGGGAGAAAATCATCTCAAAGAAAACCATTCGAAATTTGACGACACCCTCTAGCACATAAAAAATCGAGCTGACTCTTGAGCTTTTCTTCGAAATCGCCGTGGACGCCCTCTTTGGCACCAACGACGACTCCTTTAGAGTCAATGAGAACTAGAGAAGGATAGCCATTGACTCCAAACAACATGAAAAGATCTTCTTGACTGTCTTCTACCCATTCGAGCCGGGGGCCAAGATCTTGCAATTCAGAAATCACCTGCCGGCTGACATTGACAAACCGAAGATTCTTGCTATCAAACTCGCCGGCAATCTTGTCGAGAAGGAGAATCTGTTCCCGGCAATAGGGACAACTGTCCGAAACGAAATTCAAGATCACGCCGTCGTAATCGGAAAATTTGTCTGAGGAGAGTGGTTGCTTGTCTACAGTTTCTACGTGAAAGCTGTTAATTGCCGCCCCTGCCCGCACGAGAGACTCCATAGGATTGCTCAATCCATACACCAAAAACGTGAAATGCAATGTACTATACAATGCGGCAGTTGCCGTTGCAGACGTGAACATCATGGATAGCTTCATCCCCGCCAGCCCTTCGGGCCCATATTGAGTCGGTCTCCAAAAGGTCCACATACCCACATGGCATGTATGCCCGATAAGGCAGATCACACACCACTGATCGCTTAAATAGGTGAGGCCGCAAGCAAGCCCCAAAGACCACACGATGCCCGCTCTCTTAAGGGCTGGCGAGGGGAGGGAAGGAAAGGAAAGGATGCACGTCAAAAAAGCGGCCATATAGGCAGCTGCCAACATGGGGAGATAGGGGGTATTCGTGTGACAGCTTTTGCATGCCGGCAGATCGAATAGTTCGGAAATCCCCGGTAGCTTTAAAAAAAGAACGGCAAAGGCAATGAGTCCAAGCAAGGAAGAGAGTTTCATCGTTGACAGTATTTAGCGGGTGATTGCCTTATGCCCAGCTTCTTCATGAGAGCCTGAATATTTTTTGCATTTGATTCAACAGCCGCTCCCGACCAATAACCTGTATCGCAAGTAGAGAGATCGCAATTCCCTCCGAGCGTTTGGAACTCGCCTGTACGAACGGTTTGACAAACGCAGATTGCCTTTGAAGGATCGCGAGGGTCGACTATACATTTCTGATCCAAACAGTTCGCCCACGGTTTGCCCGAAGGGCAGGTCATCACTCTCTTAGAGGGAAAATCCTCAAGAGAAAATGTGGAGATGACATGGCGGACATTGTCCTCGTCGGTATAAGGAGCCCTCTGATTGCAAGGAGTAAGTCCCAAGCTTTTTCCTTGGCGGACTTCGCAAACACAAATGACGTTGCCGGAGTTATTGGGATCGGGAATGCACTTTGCCGAGGTGCATAACGCATATTCTTGATCGCAGATGTTGAACGAGTTGTTCTTCCCCTTCCCATAGCTATACGTCACGAAGATGACAGCTGCCAATGCCAAAACGATATAAAGAACGGACTTCATGCGACGACTCCTTTTTTTTCATTTAGCAAAGTTTCAAAATTCCAGACAATGAAATTGTACTAGAGGGTGTCGTCAAATTTCGAATGGCTTTCTTTGAAATGATTTTTCTCCTTAGTGCTCTGTCAAGCTTAAAATGAAGGATTGAGCCTGCGCGAAAGCTCCCATTTTAATCTTGACAGAGCACTAGGAAGGCAAGGAAGAGAAAAGGTAATATTCATTAAATCGGATAGCTTCAGTGTGTTGCTGTGTAAGAACCCGTTAATGGGGATTGCAAAGGGGCTGGCCCCTTTGCCGGGGTTTGGGGCGGAGCTCCAACACGAATGGTATATTCTCCGATCATATTGAAAAGATAATCGTAGAAGCTTATGACTATGGTCGGTCCCATGAAAAAATTATTCATCATTTTTTTTGTTGTTTTGGCATTGATAGGAGCGGGTCTCGGCGCCTTCTTCTATTTTCACGGGGGCGGGGAAAAGAGAATACTGACACTCTATGGCAATGTCGACGTGCGCCAAGTCGATATCGCCTTCCGCGTTGCCGGACAAGTCGAAGCGCTCTATTTTGAGGAGGGCGATGTTGTCCCTGAGGGCTCGCTGATGGCGGAACTCGATACCACGCCATATAGCAGCCAACTGCAAGAGGCAAAAGCGAATCTTGCTTCGATTAAAGCCAACCTCAAAAATGCTGAAATCTTACTCAAAAGGAGGCGGGAACTCATCGATGGGGGAAGTGTCTCCGAGGAAAACTTGGATGATGCACTCGCCAACCGCAATGCCCTTTTTGCTAATTTCACCGCAGCTGAAGCTGCCGTTCAAGTTTCCCGCGACAATTTAACCTACACGAAAGCCCATGCACCGACAGAAGGGATTATTTTGACCCGCATTCGGGAACCCGGGACGGTTGTCAACCCTGCCGACCCTGTCTATACCCTCTCAATTATCTCGCCGGTCTGGGTGCGTGCCTATGTGAGCGAACCCAATCTGGGAAAGATCTACTATGGCATGGAAGCAAAAGTGCATACCGACGTAATAGGGGCTCCTATCTACACAGGAAAGGTCGGCTTTATCTCGCCTGTTGCAGAATTTACGCCGAAAACCGTCCAAACCACTCAGCTGCGAACCGACCTGGTTTATCGCCTACGCATCTATATCGACAACCCTGACAACATTCTCAAACAGGGGATGCCCGTCACCGTTGAACTCGACACAAGCTGGATTAAGGGTGAATGATCAACTCGTTGAAATCAACAATCTGACGAAAATCTTCTCTCCCGATTTCCCCCCGGCACTCAAAAATATCAACGCAACAATTCCCCACGGCGAAATTGTCGGATTGGTAGGCCCGGACGCCTCCGGTAAAACAACTTTAATCCGCCTGATCGCCGGCCTGCTGCGTCCCACCGAAGGGAAGATCACGGTTGATGGAAAGGATACGCTTCTGGAAGCAGAATGGATCCACACAGCCACAGGCTATATGCCGCAAAAATTCGGCCTCTATGAAGACTTAACAGTCGCACAAAACTTGAATTTATATGCCGATCTAAGAGATGTCGTTGGGGAGGAACGGAAAGAGGTGTTCAAAAAGCTGCTCGACTTTACAGGTCTGGAACCGTTTCAAAATAGGCTGGCAGGTGCTCTTTCCGGTGGGATGAAGCAAAAGCTGGGACTGGCGTGCGCCCTTGTGAAAAAGCCTCTCTTGCTTCTTCTGGATGAACCGAGCGTGGGCGTCGACCCAATTTCTAGGAGGGAACTTTGGAAAATGGTCGACCAACTTCTTAAAGAGGGAATCTCTGTTGTCTGGAGCACAGCTTATCTCGACGAGGCGGAAAAGTGCCGCACCGTCTTGCTGCTCAATGAGGGGGAACTTCTCTATCATGGAAGCCCGGCCGCTCTCACGGAAAACATGCAAGGGCAGGTTTATACGATGAGTGTTCCCAAAGAGAATCGACGCAAAGTTTTGCAAGAGATTCTCAAGAAAGAGTATGTAATCGACGGGGTGATTCAAGGAAGAGATGTGCGGATCGTGGTGAAGGATTCACCGGGAGATTTGCAAGCAGAACCTGCCAAGCCTCGGTTTGAAGACGCTTTCATCAAAATTTTAGGCGGCGGGCCGGGAGGCGGTTCGGAGCTGGCGGAGAGACGTCCTCCGGTAAAAGGTGGAGAGGATATCGTTGTAGAAGCAAAAGGACTCACAAAACGGTTTGGAACCTTTACCGCCGCCGACAACATCGATTTTTCCATACACAAGGGAGAGGTATTCGGCCTTTTAGGTCCAAACGGGGCAGGGAAATCGACAACCTTTAAAATGCTCTGCGGCCTTTTGAAGCCGTCCGAGGGAGAGGCTCTAATCAATGGGCTGGATCTTCAAAAAGCCCCTAGCAAAGCTCGGGCTCAAATCGGCTATATGGCTCAAAAATTTTCCCTTTATACAAACCTGACCGTCTACCAAAACCTGGAATTTTTCTCGGGAATCTATAATCTGCGGGGCAAGCGGCAAAAGGAGATGATCAAAGAAATGGTTGAAGTATTCGATTTGAAGAAATATGGAACAACCCCGACAGATCTTCTCCCCCTCGGCTATAAACAGCGCCTCTCTCTTGCTTGTGCAGCAATGCATGAGCCTCCGATTATTTTCCTTGATGAGCCAACGTCGGGAGTCGACCCGATTACGCGTCGGGAGTTTTGGAATCATATCAATGGACTTGTGGAAAAGCAGGTAACGGTGATGGTGACTACCCACTTTATGGAGGAAGCCGAGTATTGCGATCGCATCGCCCTGATCTATAAAGGGCAAGTGATTACCATCGATGCCCCCGATCGTCTAAAGGAAAAGTGCCAAACAGCCGAAAATCTCAATCCAACTCTCGAAGAGGCATTTATTCATCTGATCGAGGCGCATGATGAACCCCCGTAGCCGACGCTTAAAAGCGCTCATCATCAAAGAGGGACTCCAAATTGTGCGTGATCCGAGCACGCTGTTGATCAGCGTTGTTCTCCCCATTCTTTTGATCTTTCTCTATGCTTACGGTGTTTCTCTGGATTTGGATCATTTGCCTCTTGGTCTTGTGATGGAAGATACAGCCCCCGATGCGGTGAGCCTTTCGCGCTCTTTTATCGATTCCCGCTATTTTGATGTCCTCATTGTCCGAGACAGAAGGAACCTGATCAACGATTTGCAGCGGGGCAGCATTCGGGGATTTGTTGTGATTCCCTCCTATTTCACCCAGTTCCGCAACCGCCCTGAACAGATTGCCCCCATTCAAGTGATCGCCGATGGCTCAGAGCCAAATACCGCCAATTTTGTCCAAAATTATGTTCAAGGAGCCCTTCAGAACTGGTTGCAGCAGGAAGCAATCAGCTCGAATTTAACGGGTTTGCCGCTCATAGGCGTGCAATCTCGTTTTTGGTATAACGAGCAGTTGGAAAGCCGCAATTTCCTGCTGCCCGGTTCGCTTGCGATCATCATGACCCTGATCGGTATTTTATTGACAGCGCTTGTTGTTGCAAGGGAATGGGAACGGGGAACGATGGAGGCCTTGATGGCGACGCCGATCGGAATTATCGAATTGATCATCGGGAAGATTGCCCCTTACTTTTTGCTGGGCCTTCTATCGATGGCGATCTGCTTTGTGCTGACCGTTTATGTATTTGGCATTCCGTTTAGAGGCTCGATATGGCTTTTGCTGATTGTAACGACGGCGTTTTTATTTGCCGCGCTCTCGCTGGGGTTGATGATTTCCACTTTGGGTAAAAATCAACTTGTCTCTTTCCAGATTTCGGTCGTTGTCGGATTTCTTCCGGCCTATATTTTGTCGGGATTTCTCTTTGAGATCTACAGCATGCCCGCGTGGATACGGGCTTTGACTTATCTGATGCCTGCCCGCTATTTCGTGACTTGCTTGCAGACCCTCTTTCTTGTCGGAAATGTTTGGGAATTAATTGTCTTGAATATCATTCCGATGATCGCGATCGGATTGGCCTTTCTGATGATCACACTGCGTAAAACCGTTAAACGTTTGGATTAACCATGCTGCATCGAATCATTTCTCTAATCATTAAAGAGCTGGTGGGGATTTGGCGCGACCCGAAAATACGGATTTCCCTCCTGTCCCCTCCACTCATCCAGCTGTTGATCTTTACCTTTGCCGCCACTCTCGATGTAAAAAATGTTCCCATCGGGATCCTCAACCGCGACAATGGAGAACAAGGATTTGAGCTTGTGCAGCGTTTTCACGGCTCTCCAACGTTTACCCGCATCACGTATTTGCCGTCAGTCAAGGCTATTGCCCCGTTTTTGGATTTGCAAAGAGGGGTCATGGTCGTCTCAATCGACCAGCAGTTCTCACGCAACCTTGATGCTGACAGACCGGCGGAAGTACAGCTGATCGTCGATGGGCGCAAGTCGAATTCGGCGCAAATCGTCGTCGGCTATGCGACGCAGATCATCAACCGATTCAATGACGACCATGCGGCGAATGCGGAAATCAAGCAGCAAAATGTCCGATTATTTCCACGAAACTGGTTTAATCCCAATCTTTTGTACTACTGGTACAATATTCCCTCGCTTGTAACCACCCTTTCGATGCTCACCTGTTTGATCGTCACCTCGACCTCCGTTGCACGCGAGAGGGAATTGGGAACTTTTGATCAATTATTAGTCTCGCCGCTCCTTCCCTTCGAGATTTTAATCGGAAAAATCGTTCCCGGAATTATTGTCGGAACATTAGAGGCGCTGCTATTGATGGCAGTGGGAGTGTTTGGATTCGGCGTACCGTTTGAGGGGTCATTCTTGTTGATTGTGTTCAGCTTGCTGATTTTTATCACAGCCATGGGCGGAGTCGGCCTTTTTATCTCCTCGCTCTGTTCCACACAGCAACAGGCGATGCTTGGCACCTTTATTGTAATGGTCCCTTCGGTCATGCTTTCGGGATTTGCAACCCCCATTGAGAATATGCCTCAATGGCTTCAGGTCTTCACCTACCTCATTCCAATGCGGTATATGTTAATCATCTCTAAAGGAATCTTTTTAAAGAATATCGATGCAGGTATTGTGATGCATAACGCCTGGCCCCTTGCCGTGATTGCCTGTTTTACTTTAACCGGGGCGGGATGGTTTTTCAGGAGGAGGCTGGAGTGAAAAATTGGATTTGGGCCTGCCTGCTGCTTACCGGCTGCAGGGTGGTGGGGCCAAACTATCAACCCCCGCAGAATTGCGTGCCCGACACCTGGACAAGCGATCCTTGCTGCGGAGAAAGCGCCCCATGCGCCTGGTGGGAGCAATTGCAGGATCCTTTTCTTAATCGGTATATAGAAGCTGCCGCCTATCATAACAACGACATTCTGACGGCAGAAGCGAGGATTTATCAAGCAAGAGCCATGCGGCAAGTCGCCGCTTCTTCACTCTTTCCTCAACTTAATCTCCAGTCGGACGTTTCCAGAACCTATTTTAGCAAAAACGGCCCCGTCTTTGCCATTGGGTCCGGACAGGTAAGCGGCACGACCGGACTGCCCTTTCAAATCCAAATACCCCAAGTGCAAAATCTTTTCACCTCTTTGATCGATGCCTCGTGGGAGATCGATCTCTTTGGGAAAATACGGCGGAGCGTGGAAGCTGCCGATGCAACTATCGGCAGCGCAATCGAAGAGAGAAACGGAGTGCTCATCACCGTTTTGGCGGAAGCGGCCCGAAATTATATCGATTTAAGAAGCGCACAGCAGCGAGGTGTTCTCATTGAGGAGAATATCTCCCTGCTCGAGGAGGAGTTGGCTCTTGTGCAAAAGCAGCGTGAGAAAGGCCTTGTCGACCGGATAGCTGTTGAAAGTGCCAAAGCAGAACTCGCGGAGCTTAAAGCGAGCTTGCCGCCCATTTGCGCCGAGATCTATCAATACATGTATGCCCTGTCAACGTTGACCGGTGTACTTCCCGAGACCTTAGTCGAGGAGCTGCTTCCTCTTTATCCACTGCCCCAAATCCCTAAAGAGATCGGATGCGGTTTGCGTTCCGATATCATTCGCCGCCGTCCTGATGTCCGTCAAGCTGAGCGGGACTTGGCCGCTGCGACGGCAAACATCGGCGTGGCCGTTGCCTCATTTTTCCCTTCGTTCTCCCTCTCGGCAGATCTGGGACTGCAATCCCTGATGCTAAGCAATTTTTTTCAACCCCGGAGCATTACTTGGTCTATTGGAGCTTCCAGTACACTGCCGATTTATCAAGGGGGCAATCTCGTAGGGAATCTTCACTTAAGCAAGGGGGAGGCAATGGCAGCAGCCTATACCTATCAGCAAACTGTTTTAAATGCCTTAGAGGAAGCTGAGAGTGCATTGATCGCCTATACACGGGAAGTAGAGGCAGCCTATCAACTCGATTATGCCGTGAAAAAGTATGCTGAGATCAGCTGTTTGACTACCGATCAGTTTGAGAAAGGGCTTGCGAGTCGGATTGATGTCATTAACAGCAGACGTCGGCTCAACGACGCCAAACAACAAGCTCTTGAAAGGGATACGGCCGTTTTACTTGACCTCGTCGCTCTCTACAAAGCTTTGGGGGGAGTTTAGGGCGCAAGTCAAGCGCTCCCACTCCTCGATCGTGGAATTGAGCTTTTCCTCGGCCGTTTTCTTCAGCTTCAACACCCTCTCCATTTCCTCTTGGGTAGCTGTCTCGTAAAAATTGTCCTGCAAAAGCCTCTCGTTAATCGTTGCGATTTCTTTCTCAAGGACATGGGATCTCTCCTCGCAAGCGGCGATCTGCTTCTTTAGCTTTGTCTCCCTTTTTCGACTTTCCTTATGTTGATGATAATCCCGCTTATCCGATGCTGTTTTTTCCTCATCAATATGTGCGAGGAAAACATCTTGCTCGCTTTGGGCAACATACTCTTGGTAAGTTCCTCGAAAATCTTTGATGCCATCGGGTTGCATCTCAATAATCCGCGTGGCGATCCGGGAAATAAAATAACGGTTGTGGCTCACAATCAGGAGGGTGCCGGGATAGTTTTGCAATGCTTGAATAAGCGCGTCCGTCCCTTCTATGTCCAAGTGGTTCGTCGGCTCGTCAAGAAGAAGGACATTGTGTTCAAGCAGCATCATCTTCGTCAAGATCAGCCTGGCCGTCTCCCCTCCGGATAACACATCGACAGGCTTGTCCACACTCTCTTTTGTAAACAACGCG
Organism: Waddliaceae bacterium; assembly: GCA_049583465.1. Taxonomy (GTDB): domain Bacteria; phylum Chlamydiota; class Chlamydiia; order Chlamydiales; family Waddliaceae; genus JBAUVX01. Next base: position 10,198 of record JBAUVX010000169.1, read on the forward strand.
CGCGCTAATATTTCCCGCAATCTTTGCTCAGGCGTCGTCGGATGGGCTTTGGCAAGCCACTCAAGCATGGAAAGACCCCGCTGCACTTCCTTGCTGTGATCTTGAGGAAAATAAGCATACTTGACAGCAAAACCCCATTCAAACCCGCCGCTGTCTGCCGAAAGCTCGGAAGCTAAAATATTGAGAAGGGTCGATTTTCCAATCCCATTAGGACCCACAAAACAAACGCGGTCTTCCCTCTCAATGGCAAAGCTAAGCCGGTTGAGTACTCGACGACTGCCGTAAGCTTTGCATAGCTCTTGCGCCTTGAGAGGAATGGCCCCGGAGGATCGGCACTGTTCAAAGCGGAATTTGGGATAAAGACGCGAACTCGGCGGCAAATTTAAGCTCTCCATCTCCTTTTCCAGCTTTCTCACAAGATGCATCTTGGATTGAGCTTGGCGCGCTTTGCTCGACTTGGCTCTGAATTTGTCAATAAAACCCTGTATATGGTCCCGCTTTTTCTCTTGATTGCTCAGCTCGGACTCTCTTTGGATTTGCGACATCTCTTTGCTCTTTTCAAAAGCATCGTAGTTGCCTTTGAAAAGCGTTAAAGTTTGATGGTCAAGATCGATGATGTCGGTGCAAATGGCATTCAAAAAGATGCGGTCGTGCGAGCTGACAAGGGCAATCCCTTGAAATTGAATCAAATACGACTCTAACCACTTGATAGAGGGCAAATCCAAGTGGTTGGTAGGCTCGTCAAGGAGAAGGATATCGGGGTTGCTAAAAAGAAGCTTGGCAAGCATGACGCGCAATTTAAAGCCGCCGGATAGAGTGCTCAAGTTCTTCTCATGAAAACTCTCTTTAATTCCCAATCCTTCCAAGAGCTTTGCGGCTTCAGCTTCAGCTGCATATCCCCCATTTTGCTCGAAGATGGCCTCGAGTTTTTCTAAGACCTCGCACTCTTGCCGGGTAAAGGTGTTTTTACTGAAAAGTTCATTTTTCCGTTCCATGGCTTTCCAAAGCTCCGGCCTCCCCTGAAGAACAATGGAGAGGATGAGGGTGTCATCCAGGTGGAAGTAATCTTGCTCAAGCGAGCCGATTGCAGCCTGCGATGGGTGGGAAATTCCGCCCCCATCCGGGGTCAATTCCCCATTGAGTAAGCGGATGAGCGTCGATTTGCCGCTTCCATTGGCTCCAACCAACCCATAGCGATGGGCAGGATCTAGCTGTAATTGGGCGTTTTTAAAGAGGATTTTCCCTCCAAAACGCATAGTAAGATTCACACAAGAGAGCATGAAGATAGTGTAACACAGTGAAGATTTTTTTTAAAGTACTGAATTTATGCCGCTTAGTTGAAGCAATCGTTTGCAAGGATCTGCCGATTTGTCAGCAATTCCCGTTGAGTGATTTTCTAGAGGCAATTTAAATTTTGGTTTCGTAAACTTTTGGAGCAATACGAACCTTTTTAAATTTACCAAGTTCAATGAAGTCTCCTTTCCGCAAACATCTCAG
>JBAUVX010000170.1:0-6539 GCA_049583465.1 Waddliaceae bacterium
CCATATGGTCGGGCTATACCGCTGGTCGATGACATCCAAAGAACTCTTTGAAAAGCTGTCGCAAAAATACAATGATGCATCCCCGGATGAAAAGCAGGGGATTGTTCAGTTTTACCGCGGCTGGTTAGAGGATCCATCAGCTCATTCTTTTGAATTCAGCAAGGGAGAAGATAGCGTGACCATTAAAAACACACTCGAGCAGATGATAAACAGGGCAAAAGAAGATGATCTTATATCGCAACAAGAAGTTAATGAATTGACAAAGCTTTTAGCAGGGGAGGAAAATTTACCGATCAGAGAGAATCTTGATTCCGAAAAAGAGGGATATCAAGAAAAACTTGATCAATTGATGAGCGGACAATTATCCGAAATTCAGAGACAAAATCTAGCGAGTGACTTTGCACAAGATCTGATGGCTCTACAAGGAAAAGCGATCAGTTCGATACAACTTAGAGAGTTCTTAAAAGATGGGTGGACAAAAGGAAAAAAAAACAAAGAGATAACATCTCCCAATGCTGTAAAGGCAGTTGAATTGAGAGAGAAAATAACGCATTATGTTTGGATGCAAGTCTTAAAAAAAGATCATGAACCGGCTCAAAGAACAGGGATGATTCAATTTTTCATGCAAGTGCTCAACGAAAGTCTGAAAAGCGGTGACTTGAATACTGCCCAGGGGATAAGAGATGCCCTTGGACATGGGTCTGTCGAGAGGCTCGAAAGTTCTTGGGAAAACAGCTTAAAAACAACAATGGCTGGCTACAAACAACGGCTGTCTCATGAAAACAACTTTAAGAGAATTAGAGAAGAGCTAAGCGCAAGGGCTAAAGCCCTTCCCTTTTTGCAAAAAGACCTCAAAGATATCTATGGGCTAAACCAGAGTTCATTGTATGATGAAAACGGCGATGTTTCCCCAATGAAGGAAAAAAAATATTACGCAAGCTTTCAAGAGCTAAAGCGCAGCCGTCGACCTTTTCCATCAACAGAATTGGATGTGCTCAGCGATCTTGAAAGGGTCCAAAAGCATATTAAAGATCAAATCGAATCTGATAAAAAGTTAAATGATATAGAGGATATCGTCTACACTTTATCTTACGCAATTCGTCCAAGAGGATAAGAAAAATCCATCACCTAAATTCACGTTTGTAAAATTTTTGGACTCGCCTGGGCATTTCATCCGACTAGTAGTTTCACATTGCGGAAATTTTGTCTAGCAGATACAATATACCTCAGCGCCGTGAAAAGAGGGGGCTGAACACCAGAAAAGGGGGCAGGGCTGAACACCAGAAAAGGGGGCTGAACACTTAGGAGTGAGCAGCAAGTATAGGCTGAATTGTTGCTTGGACAGATGCTTGCGTATACTGTTTTGCGGGCTCTTTCAATCATGCAGCAACACCTCTAAAATGAGGCGGGCTGCGGGAAAAAAACAGTTATCTTTTTTCTTTCAAAACTCGCGTTAACATAGAAGCCTTTTGATGTTGATTACTTTTGAAGGGGGAGAGGGATCGGGAAAATCGACCCTCATAGAAAAATTATACCGTGAGCTAACGGAACGGGGTCATCAAGTTGTCAAGACTCGAGAGCCCGGAGGAACGGGTCTTGGAGAGTTCATTCGAGATATCATCATCAATCCCCATTCCCTCATTCAATTTGGGGATTCTGCAGAGCTGATGATGATGTTAGCAGCTCGCGTGCAGCATATCGAAGAGGTGATTCAACCCGCACTGTCCGTCGGTAAAATTGTCCTCTGCGATCGGTTCAACGACTCTTCGGTTGCCTACCAAGGAGGAGGACGTCAACTGGGCATCGAAAAAGTGCAAGCACTTTGCGGCCAAGTCTGCGGCCAACCGACTCCTACGATCACCTTCTTCTTGGACATCGATCCGGCAACTTCGATGGAAAGAATTGTTCGCTTAAAAGACCGTTTTGAAGATGAGGATTTAGCGTTTCATCAAAGAGTCAGGCAGGCTTATCACGATTTGGCTCGAGAGCATCCTCAGCGTTTTTTTCTCATCGATGCAGCACAAACTGAAGATGAGGTTTTTTCTGAAGCACTAGCCGTCGTTAACTTATTTTCTCCTCCAAAGGAAGCCCAATGATCGATGGCTTTGCCGAGCTTAAGGGGAATGACAGAGTAAAGAAACACCTGCGCTGCATGCTTGAAAAGAAAAAAATTCCGCACTCTCTGCTTTTTGCAGGCCCGAAGGGGTGCGGGAAAGATGCGTTTGCAAAAGCCTTTGCGCAACGCATTTTAGAAACACATGCCGGCGAGCATCCCGATCTTTACCATTACCGGCCGGAAGGAAAAATCGGCATGCATAGCATCTCTTCCATGCGGGAGTTGACCGAAGAGGTCTTTTTGCTCCCATTTAAAGCAAAGAAGAAGGTGTTTATCGTCTCTCATGCGGAGCGCATGCTTCCGACAGGGGCAAATGCGTTATTGAAAACGTTTGAAGAGCCTGCGCCTCACAGTATTATCATTCTGATTTCCGGCGCTCCGAAACAGCTTCTTCCCACCATCTTATCGCGTTGTCAAACCATTCGCTTTCAATCAGCAGAAGGGGCATCGGCCGAGGAAAAAAGTGCTTTGCACCGCTCTCTTCTTTCTGCTCTTGCAGAAGGGCGCCATGAATCCTATCATCATCTTCTCTTTTTGGTTAAGGAATTGACGCAAACGATTCAAGACACTCTCAAACAGCAGGAGGAACAAGTACGTGCTCATTTAATTGGAGGGTTGGCCGGTCAATCCTCTGCGATTCAAAGAGAAGCGGTTGAAAAGGAAGTGGAAGGGCATCTATCGCTGCAAAAAATACGGGAAGCATCGACTGTTTTTCACGCGATTTTATCGTGGTATCGCGATTTACAGTTGCTGCGAGTAAAAGGAAAAAAGACCTATCTTATGAATCCCGATTACCACGAAGAGCTTATGCAAGCACTGCAGCAAGGAAAATTGCGTCCTCTGGAAAACGTTTTGGATGCCATTGCTGATGCACAGCTCTCTTTAGAGCGTGCCACTCCCTTGGAGAATTGTCTGGAACATCTATTTCTCAGCATTTCTCAATCAACGAAAAAGCTTGGAAAAAATGCCCATTTTCTTTAACGTTTGTAACGTTTTGTTAGAAATGTTGATGATGAAACCCATAACTTTCCTCTTAAACTCGACTTTGCTTGTGGGAATCATCAATGACAACAAGTGATGTTAACGAGTTTCTCACATGCGGGACAATCATCAGCAATCAGAAGGGGGGTTTGTTGATTGGATGGGGAGACTGCAAACAGCACACGCACATCAATCCCGGCGAAGAGCTGAATGTTTATTTTCCCGACTATTTTTTTTCGAAACGCAAACCTTGGTCGACCTATCCATCGGCCCGGGAACTTACCATTGAAGAGCTCATTCTTGAACTGGAACAGGCCAACCCTTGCCCTCCTGCATCCCTCGAATGGAAGTCTAGGGGAGATGCGTTTTTCTCAGAAAGCTTCAATGACCTCCAAGAACACTTTGCTTCCGGCAGGTTGACCAAAGCCGTTCCGTTTGTTTTTGAATCGGCAGAGCATACGATGAATCCCGCTAGCCTTTGCCACTCTCTTTTGAGCGTCCTTCGCTATGCGAATCACAACCGGGTCTATCTCTATGGCTTTTGGAATCAAGAGGAAGGAATGCTTGGGGCAACGCCGGAATATCTGTTTCAACACCATGACGCAACGGTCAATGTCTTAGCCTGTGGAGGAACGTGCGAAAGATCGGAAGTATCTCGACTGGCTCAAGATCCCAAGCAGCGGCACGAACACGCTCTCGTGGTTAAAGGGGTGATCGAGTCTTTGTCTCCTTTTGGGAACGTAACCCAAGGAGATATTGATATCCTTACACTCCCCACGCTTTGCCATTTGATCACCCCGATATCCATGCGACCGGAACACTCTACCGATTTTGACTCGCTCGTCCATGCTCTGCATCCGACACCTGCTGTGGGAGCATTTCCCAAACAGGCAGGAATGGGGTGGTTAAAAAATTATCAGACGAAAATGGACCGCTCCCGTTTTGGAGCTCCTGCAGGTTATGTGTGGAGAAAAACGGAGGAAGCCTCTTGTTATGTAGCGATCAGAAATGCCCAGTGGTCGCAGGGGCAAATACACATCGGGGCCGGATGCGGGATTGTGGCGCAAAGCCGGTTTGACCTCGAATGGCAGGAAATCCAGCTCAAACTGCGGTCGATTAAAGATCTGTTATCTCTGTAGAGTTATTGATGAATCGTCTACTTGCCCATCACGTGCTTCAGGAAATGAAAGGAATCGGCGTGACAGAGCTTTGCCTTTGTCCCGGCGGCCGCAACAGCCCTTTTGTTTCACTGTTAAGTGAAACCAAGGTGTTTTGTTGCCGTTATTGGTTCGAAGAGAGGTCTGCTGCTTTTTTTGCTCTGGGGAGAAGCCGAAGGCTGGAGCAGCCTGTTGCTGTCATCACAACGTCGGGAACGGCCGCGGGAGAGCTTTTACCGGCAGCGATGGAAGCCTATTATTCCGGCGTTCCCTTGCTGGCGGTTACTGCCGACAGGCCCAGGCGTTTTAGGGGGACCGGGGCCCCTCAGACTGCAGAACAAGCGGGATTATTCGGGCCATACGTTCTCTTTTCTCAAGATCTCGAAGGAGAAGAGAGATGTGAGATAAGCAAGTGGCGGCAGCTTGGCCCCGCACATCTTAACGTTTGCTTTGAGGAGCCGTTCATATGAAACTCGAAGAGTTTTTGCACGTTGTCGAACGCCCTTTCGTTGTCGTCGGCACCCTATTGCAAAAAGACCGCGAGGCAGTCGTCAAATTTTTGTTGGCTCTACAGGCCCCTGTTTATCTCGAGGGAATTTCCGGTTTGCGGGAAGAGCCTCGGCTGCGGCATCTTTCAATTCGCTATCTTCCGAATCTCTGGGAGAGAGCCGCTGAAACCCGCTATCCCATCGATGGAATCTTGCGGCTCGGAGGGATTCCTACTTGCCGTCTCTGGCGTGATTTGGAAGGGATGCGAGGGGAGGTTCCTGTGTGTTCGATGAGCCATCTCCCTTTTACCGGATTGAGCTGGGGCTCTGTTGTCTATGGATCAATTTCAGCAGCATTGTCAGCATTTGTTTTAAGTCAACGTGTATCTAAAGCGGAAGAGTGGCATGCTCTCGATGCTGCCTGTTTTCGTGCAACCGAGGAGTTATTCCGGGAATATCCTTGCGCTGAGCCCAGTTTATTTTATGCACTTTCCCAACACATTCCTTTTGGGTCTACGGTTTATCTTGGAAACAGCTCGCCAATTCGCGAGTGGGACTTGGCAGCGACGGTTAGGCCTCGCAACTTGACAATGTTTGCCAGCAGGGGTTTGAATGGCATTGACGGCCAAATTTCCACTTTCCTGGGCTTATGCCGGCCCCAGAGGCAGAATTGGGGAATTTTTGGGGATCTCACGGTTCTCTATGACATGGCGGGTCCATGGATTTTAGAACAACTCGGCGATCTCTCTGCCGCTTTCGTTGTCGTGAACAACGGGGGAGGGCAGATCTTTTCTCGCATGTTTTCGGATAAAACATTTCAAAATCGTCACTCGCTATCTTTTGCGTCCTTGGCTTTATTTTGGCGTCTCGACTATGAAAGATGGGAAGCGATTCCTCAAAACGGACAGACAGGGGGAAAGGCGATGATTGAACTTTGCCCCGATAGAGGGGCAACAGAACAATTTTGGGAAAAATACGAAGCGTTGGCCCATACTGTCCGGATCACAGAACTTGCAAAATAAACAGCAAATTCCAGATAAAAGAATCAGGCATGGGTCGATGTAGAGTAAGAGCGAGGCAACAATGTTCGAGTGGTTAAATGGACTATTAGATCGAGTGTTCGCGGTAGCGGGCGCTTTTCTTTTTTCGCAGATCCCTCATTTTTTTCAGCACTATACCCATCGCCTTGGAGGGCATCTTGCCGAACTCCAACTGCAAGTGAATACATTGCAGAGAGCAGCGGGGAAATCGGGGAAAACCTTGCATGAATATGGCCAAAAATTTCTCGTCCACTCCGACGAAGATTTTGTCAGCCAAGGGGAGATGATTCAAGGAATCATCACACGGCATGCAGATTTATCCGAGGCTTATTCCTCTTTGCTCAATTCCGGCTCTTTCACACGTCTCTTCTCTTTTTTTGAGCATTTCCATTCAGATATTGTGCTGATGACCCTCAAAAATTACACCGTAGGATTAACCTTTTCTCTCGAAGGGGCGATTTATACCCTTTTGGGGATCGGATTTGGCTACCTCTTTTATTGGGTGATCAGCCGGTTGATCCTGAAAACCTATACCGTTATCAAGAGCTCGATCAAATAGTCGTCCCTGAAAAAGTCCTCGCGGCGAAAAAATGCCCTTTTTACAAAAAATGTGTAAACCTCCTCACCTAACCCGCAAGGCTCCACCTACTCGATGTTTCCTCATTTTTTGTTTCAAAAATGGCTATTTTTTCTCTCGCGAGTACGGCTGCCTCGTTAAAATTTGCAAGGAAATCAATTAACGTGATTCAAAACATTG
>JBAUVX010000171.1:0-11177 GCA_049583465.1 Waddliaceae bacterium
CCAAAAAATCGGCTGAAAAGCGTTTAGTGAGATAGGTTCTTATACCTCATTGGCGCAACCCATAATCATGCAATTTTTGTGCCATACGCTCGCACTTCCTCTCGCCAAAGGTCGACAGCGTTGAGAAAGTCTTCGACAATATCCATAAATTCCTGCACAGTCACCTCATAGTCGACGTTGAAAGACAGCACGAGCTTCCCGCCATCTTCCGTCAGTCCGAGGGTGCAGCCGTCTGTCCCTTCTCCAAAGAGATTGGCAAGCAAGGCCTGCGAGAAAAACTCCTCTTCATTTTCCCTCGGACTGTCAGCTACGGTGCATGTGATCGAAAATCCTCGGGGAATTTCCGCAATCATAGCCGAGAGGTCCTCGTCGATGGGAATGGCATACACCCCGGGCACCTCTGTTGCCGGGGATTCTTCGATGTCGAGTTCTTTTGCAAGTTGCTGCATCAAGGTATCCAACATAATCGGCTCCCTTTAATTTAGGTACGATGTCCGCGATGATCGCTATCCCCTGAAGATCTGTCCTCGCGTATTGCTATCCTTAATGGCGTCCCAATCCCGCATAATTTGGTTGATGGCTTCAGAATTGTCTTTCGCCGCTTCATTAATACTATTTGCCGTTTGCTCAGAGATTCTTTGCCGCGACTCGTTCACCGTTTTTTCGGCCTCTAGCTCGCCTATTTCGACTTCGGTCATGGCGGTACCCGCACTTGTTGCAGCTTTTCCCGCTCCTTGAGCGACATCGCTGCGAGCCCTTGCTCGTTGAACCTGAGCCTCGCTTGGTTCGCGCATCTGTCCGCTGGCATCGCGTTGAGGTTTAAGCCCCCTCGTTGTGGAAACGCCTGCTCCAACCTGAACAGCTCCTGTCACACCATCCATGATATGCCTAGTTGCCTTTTGCTGGGCTGTATCTTCTATATTTTCTCCAATGTCTTTAGCCATTCCCATTGTCACTTCGTTCTGTTCTACCGCCATGTCGGCGAATAATTCTCTATCTTGACTCATGTCCGCTCTAACTTCCATCATCATCGTCTGCACATGTGCAAGGCCGTTCGAGTTGAACATTGGATTGACCTGTCTTTCACTGTTTCTCGTATCGCCGCTTTCCTGAGACTGCCGGCTCCCGGTTCCTCGATTAACTCCGTTTGCCTCTCTTCCGGGGGGATCTAACTGCGGCTGGTCTCCGTTCGAAATGACGAAATCAGCCTGCCTATATCTTTTCCCGTCGATCGTGACGGTCCCGTCGGAATTCACCTCTATTTGATCTCTTGTAAAAACCTGCCCGCCGACTTGATAAGAGCCGTCCTGCCTTTTTTCTGCCACCTCAAAAGAGGCCGGATCAAAAGAAGGGGGCGGTAAGGCCGGTGAAATACTTTCTCCCATTTTATACCTCCTCATTCACACAATTGTTCTTCCGGCCGGTTATAGCCGTCAGAGATTGCTCTTACTTGTTTATACCCCGGGTTGCGACCTATTCCCCGACAGCCATCTTTTTTTAGACACGCATCTACTGCGCTTCTCTCCTTGTCCAACCCTGCCGGGTTGCGCTCGTCGTTCAGCTTGTATCTACGCGCCTAAAAAAACCCGCTGCCGGGAAATAGGTCGCAACCCGGTGTTATAATGCCTGAGCAATGGCGGTCATCCGATTGGTTTCGTCATCCAATCCAACTGTAAAGGCCCGGCGCAATTGTTTTCCCAATCGATCCATTTCCTTAAGATCGCCGGCAAGAAGATCGGGTGTGATCTCCATGATGCTCAGGATTTGCCGATAGGCTTCATAAAACCCGTCGGCATCTTCTTTCTTTAACGCGATTTGCGCCTGCTGCAGGGACAGGGCGATTCTCTCTCCTCTGTCTCCTTCAATGTCGTGTGTTGCCAATCCTTCGTTAAGGAAGGATTCTATTTTGTCTATCCCCTCGCGAATTTCCTCTTGACAGCTCATCAACAAGACCTCCAGTCGATCCGGATTCCCTTTTGAGGCTGCCAAAAGAGCCAGCAATGCGGCAATCACTGTCAGGATATCGGCAATGAGCATTTGGTTCTTTTCGTCGGTATTTGCCACTCTCGCGATGTTTTGAAATATCGTCGTTAACAGGCCCGACCCGTTAATGAGTTGGACAACCAGTTCGCATGTGAAAAGTGTTGACTGCCGTTTGCCTCCTTCATTTTTATCGGGCAATAGTCCGAGCCCTAAATCTGCAATCAGCGACGATGCTGTTGCAATGCCGATGAATGCCAGCCGGATGAGCTGTTTCAGCATGAGATGGACTCCTTTGTTAGGGAGATCTCTTGCCGCTTTTTTCTTCATGTTGATCGTCTTGCTTAGTCGTTCGAGAAGCCGGTCCACTTCCTCGATCGTCAACTCTTCCCATCCGGTAGGAAGACGTTCGGCCATTGCCTGATAGACCGGCTGATCATAGGGCGGATGTTTCTTTTTTGCCCATTCTTTTGCACAACCTTCGAAGCGCCCTCCTGTTTTACATGGAGGGAGCAGGCCATATTTTTCTAATTTAAGCACGACATCCGGCCGTTTGGCTAAGATGACAGTTTTTGCCATGCAAGCGTCCTCCTTATTAAGCATCTCTAAGCTTGACAATGTCCTGGTCGAGATTATCGAGCTCTTCCAATTCAGTTAATGGGCCGAAGGGGAAGATTTCAAGCAATCCTTCGACCAAGCCGTTCATTACAGTTTGCAAACCGGGGCCCAGAACTCCCGTCTCGCTTGTTTCTTGCGACAAACCTGTACCTGCGGTGAACATTCCTATCAGCAATGGAGAGGAATCCAATCCTAAGGCCCACGCCGAGCAAACCATGGCAAGGATGTCGAGTGTTGTCTTTAAAATGAGCATCCCTTCCGATAGGCCCAAGTTCGCAACAGTTGCTGCGAGTTGATGAAATTTCTGTGCCAATTCCTGGAAGCGTAGGGCAAGGGCCTCGCGATCGCCTCCCATTTCCATCTCATGCCATAAAGCACTCAGCTCTGCTGTCAAGGTTGTTAACTCTCCGACAACATGGACAAGAGAGTCGTAATTCGGGTCGTTCGGGCCTATCTGTTCCAACCAAATCTGTGCAGCGTTTAAGATGATTTCTGCCTGGGCAATGATTGCTCCCAAAACGATGTAAGGGAGTGTCAGGTTCAAGGCATTGTTGATCTCTTCGGGGCTGCCTGCCTCGACAGGGCCGGTGACGCCGATCAGCCACATCACCGCAATTGCAGAGAATATCAAGAGTTGGTCTAGTGCGGCAAAACCCGGATCCCTTTCGGCAAACGGCAGTTGGTTTTGCTCGAGAAGCTGGGTGCGGATCTCATCGGGCAGCATGTCGACAAATCCTCGATAGAAGGGCTGCCAGGCGTTATCGTCGGCACTTTCCGGCAGGGTGCCATGGCGCAAATGGAGAAGCGGGTGAAGAGTCGGCCTATCCGGTTCCGATCGATACTTGAAGACCTGATCGTATTCCCCTTGAGTAAACGGTATGATTTCCAACGTGTCCGAAGGGATCATCCCCAGCACATTCTTTCTTGTCGTCTCGGTAAATGCCGTGGTTTCGGAATCTCGAATTTGCGGAGGTTGAACTCCTCCTCCGACACCTGTTCCTCCTCCAATACCCATGAATGTCTTTCCTCCTTATTCGTTCTGTCCGTGTTTCTCAACCTCTTGCTTGAGAGCGGTCATTTAGGGCTTTCCTGCCCTTCTCCTTCAATTCCTAGTTTCTCTTCGAGGCTGCTCATCGTGGCATAACTGCGTGCTTTGAGCTTCGAATATTTGGGATCGTCCCCGCATCGCTCAATGGCCCGCTTAATCCAAAATAGGGCAACATCGGGAAGCTCTTGCTGGATATAGCAGTCGACCGTGTGATAGAAAGGGACCGGCGAGTCAGTGTCTATCGAGGCAAGGAAAAGATAATAAGCAACGGCCATGTCAAACTCCTTCATTTGATGATGGCTCGCCGCAAGGCCCATGACATGCCTTGGGATAGGCTCGAAGTTGACCAGGACTCTGAAATAGCGGCCCGCTTCTTTGTATTTACCGCTTTGATACAATCGGAAAGCTTCGGAATAGACGAAATCTATAAAATCGTCGCCGATTCCCGCCGCCTCCTTTAGGGTTAATCCCTCTATAAAGACCTTTTTCAACACCTCTTTTTGCATCTGCTTCTCTTCTTCGCCCATCTCCTCGGGTAAACGTTCAACAATCTCTTCGATTGCTTTTTCCCGTCGTTCTTCTATGGTCATGGTGTCTCCGCCAAAGTTGCCTTGGCCGCTTTGTTTCTTCTTCTTAAGCATCTTGCCTCCTTTTCTGAGCCATTGGGGAGAGGATTATCCTTTCCTCCCCATGCATCGATTTCCTCACCGTCAAAGGCGCATCATCCCGCCTGTTCATAAATGCCCGACAGGGTCATCGATTTTTCGTTATAACTGCGATCCTGCTGCTCACCTGTGTACCCCAGCCAATCTGCGAGCTCCGTTCCTCCTTGAAGCACACTTTCGATGAGTTTTTGCAATACTTTGATCATTGCCGTTAACATTTCGATTTCCGCATCGATTTCCGCTAGCCTCATTTCCAACCGTGCTTGCTCGATAGCGCTGGAGATCTGAATAACACCGGAAGCAATGTTGCCGCCGGCTTCGAATTTTACCGCCCATTTCTCAAATTTTTTAGCCAATTGTCCGTCCACCTCCGCTAACTTATTGTCCAACGCTTGTTGTTTTTCAGCCAAGTTACCTTGAGCTTTTGCGATTTCGTTGGCATCACCGGTTTTCTCGGCTGCTTTCAGAGCGCCCTGCGCATCTTTAACATCGTTGCTGCATGTTGTGATTTGGTCTGCTGTGTTTCGCCATTTGGTTGCTAAATCGTGTGCACCAACTTGATCTGCCATGTCGGCAGCTCGCGTATATGTTGACGCTGTGCTTTCCGCCGCTTCTAACGAATCCGCCGCTTGTCCTGTTGTACTTGCAGCTTTAGCCATGGCAGCTGATGCGGCCAGTTCAACTACGATGATCATGACCATGGCGGCGATCATTGCATCTTGTTTATCCATCCCGCAGGTGTCGATGAAAAAACGCTCGGCGGCTCCCGACAGTGCAAAAAGCTGGAGTCCTCCTCCGGCGAGAAAAGCCGATCCGCCTTTAAGCATAAGTGCCAAGATGAGGACCATTCCCACCAATGCACCAAATTTGTCTCCAAAAATCTTGCAACAGAAATCGATAAGACCCTCGAAAACGGCTTTCACGGCATCGGGAGCAGCTTCCACTAAGATGCCCACAGCAAGGGCAACAGCCAAACCGGCAGGTCCCCCGAACATGAAACCGAGGACCGCGCCTAGTAAAACCCGCCCAACAGGCCCCATCCACTCAAAAATCTTCCCGACCCCTTCCAAAAATTGTTTGAAGGGATTTTTCTCTTTTGCCTCATCCATTTTCTTTTTTTGCTCGGCGACTTTGTTTAATGCAGTCTCCATCCTCACTTCGGAGAGTTCTTTGTTTAGCTGGGCATTTTCAATCATCATTTCCGTGATCTTCTCTTTAAGTAGAGCGATTGCGTCGCTGATAATTTTAAGAAAATTCAATAAAACTGCTTTCTGCGGGCCATCGGGGAGTCCGGTAACAAAAAGAATTGCTTCATTCATAAATTCATCGTTATAATCGAGAAATCTCCAAATGGTTTCACGACCGGGATCGAGATTTCTCAATGATGACAGCCCATCAATTGCCGGCATCCAGGTGTCCGGCAGGTTGTTGAGCCCTCTGACCTCCTCAACTGTTTTCAAGAAGATGGGATGGTTGACGATCTCGGGATCGACAGGCTCTTCAAGCATTGCCATGACCGCATCTCTCTCATCTGGAGTCAGATCCGAATCGGGGCCCGTTAGATTCCTATAAAAGATACGCTGAAAATCTTCATTAAGGACACCTTGATAATCCGCTTCGATAGGGAAATCTCCGACAATGCCGTGTTCAGCCCGGACGTTTTCCATGACGATTCCGTCAACGTTTTCAATCTCAGCGTCAAGGATTTCATTTCCGTTAAGATGATGGATCAAATAGCTAGTCACTTCCTCTTCAGAGAGTCCTGTTTCTGCTGCCAAAGCTTCAACGTCTATCTCTCCGTTGGCGATCCGCTCTCGGACGACAGCTCTATAAGCCGCAGGATGGCCGGCGTCGATGGCCGCATTGGACCCCTCCTTATCGACGAGAGGGGCATCCTCCGGGAGTGTAAATCCAAGGACCCTTTCTGTTTCGGCAAGGGCATCTGCTTCAATGGTCGACAACATGCCGGCAGCGTCGGAATCGGGGTCGAGGTATTCCGGATTATTGTGCAAAAAACGAAGCTGAGCCATCTCTTCTTCCGAGAGTCCGTGTTCTTTGCCATAAGACTGTAATTCCTGTTCAAAATGATGTTTGTGTACTCTTTGGAGGGAGCGCGCGTACGGCCCCTTAGAGTCATTCAGTTGCTGCCTCCAATTTTCCTGATCTTGCGGCGTCGGGAAATCCCATGCTTCTGCAATTCCCTCTATTTCTCCATCTATAGCCGCTAATGCTGCTCGCACCTGTGGATCGTCCGGTGTCAATCCCGTCTCATGATAAAAAATCACCTCTTCGACTTGCCCATCGCTGAAGTTCCATGGCTCTTCCCTTAACAGACCCTCTTCACCGGTATATCTCTCAACGGTTGTGTAGGCTTCTTGAGCAAAAGTTGTTTCTGAGGCGGAGCCGCGGGCATGTGCTGCACTCTCCGGCGGTTGGTCATTTAACGTGGAGGGATCTCGCGGCGGCGGCGGCGAGGGGCTGCTTGAAGGCTGTGTATAACTTCTCAGGAACAGCAGCCCTTCCGGTCCTGCTTTGTCGATGGTATCCCCCCAAAGCGCTCCCACGTTTGTTGTCGCTTGATTGGCTCCTTCAGACCTCTCCGAACCAATATTCCAAACACCTTGACCTCTGTCTCCTGTCACATGAAAGTCCATTTGTTTCTCCTTAATTTTAATTTCGAGTTTTTCTCTTTGACCTCAAATCTCTCAGTAAATTAGAGAAAAACCCGAAACCTCAGGTCCTTTCCTTGAACCTATCCGTTAATTCATATTCGTCATCTTTCTTCATTTGTTGGATCTTTTTTAGCTCTTCTTCTTGCCGAATAGCAATTTACGGATAGGCTCTTATTTTTTCTTCTTAGCTTTTCTCTTCTCTTTCTCTCCTTTTAGTATCTTTTCGGACACTTTGCTTAAGTCCATGTCTTCTTTTAGGTTTTTGATCGACATCAAGGCGCGGTCTTTTAACGATTGATATTCCGGTTTTTCTCCCGCTCGCTTCACCGCCATTTCAAGTGAGATAATGGCGGAAATCGGGTCTTTCATTTGCATGTAGCAGTCGGATGCATGGTAGTGAGGAATGGGGCTTTTCGGATCGATAATTCCGCATAAGGCATAGGTTGTGATGGCACTGTTGTACTCTTTCATCATGTGAAAACATGCAGCCAATCCCATCGAGTACTTCGCCTCTGTGGAGTTGATCATGACCAGCATGCGGAAAAGCTGGCTCGCATCTTTGTATTTTCCCGTGTTGTACAGCCGGTAAGCCTGGCTATACAGACCCTCTACCATGGCGTCGCTCATTCCTAGGAGGTTTTGCGGCATGACTCCTTTGACAAGGGCATCTTGCGTCATTTTTTCCATTTTATTGCCATGTTGTTGAGAGACATCTTTACCAACTTTCTTAGCAGCTTGTTTTACCTGCTCTTTTTGGTCTCTTCTCATCGTTCATCCTCCTCAACTCTTATGAATAAAAAATGACCCTTGATGAAACACCCCGCATCTCTTTTTACACTCTCGCTGCAGGCAGCATTTCCCTCTCTTCTCATGGCCATCCGCTTTTTCCTTTTCCTCCATTAACGGAAGATTTGGGATAAAATTGTTCCCAGCTGCTGCAGCAGGGCCGTTGCGATTTGCGTCTGTTGGTTTGCTGCATCTTCACTTGAACTAATGGTCGTTTGCATTTGTTTTGCTTCGTCTTGGACCGAACTCCTTTTCGCTTGTACCTTTTGAAGAAGGTTTTCGAATTTAGTGTTGGCCTCTCCTCTTGCCCATCCCTCATCGTCTTCTGTGCCATCTATCGGACTTCCGTCACGGGCGGTGAACTTTGGAATTTCTGCCAATAGGTCGGTATATGCCGATTGCCATGACGTTAAGAAGCTTAGCCTGCTGGCTTGCGAGGATGCGATCCGCTGGAGAATGTCGATCATCAAGATTAAAAGCTTCATAATGCGGTCGATGACGAGAGTGCGATTCACTTCATCGGATTCAACAGAAGAGATAAATTGTGCTTGGATGTATTCCCGTCTCATGGCTTCAAACCATTCGTCAAAAGAATGGCTGGGGATAAACCATCCATCTGAATTAGTCATAAGTCCGGTCTCTTCGGCGGTCTCCTTATAGAAATCGATGAGTCGATCCTCAAATCCGTCAGGGTCGAAGCCAAAAGCCTCATAGATGGCTCGATAAGATCCCAGATCGGCTCCTCCTACTTCGGAAGAATCTCCAAATGTTGCAGTGACGGCCAAGAATTCGGTCCAATGGGTAAAGAAGTTATCCGCGGCTGTTCCGTCTGCACCTCCGGTGCCGACTCTTCTGTCTACCGGGTTCGAATTCGGAATCGTCTCGTAGGGATAATGGGCTAGAAAATGGCTGAAAGACTCTTCAAATTGAGCGGTAATCGCCGCATCGTCGAGGTTAAGCACTCCCCAATCGGAATTAGGTTCGTCTATTCCCAAAATCTCTCGGTAAGAGGCGATAAAACCGTCTCTAACAGCGGGATTCTCGCCCGCCTGTAGAAAGAAATGCTCCCAGTCTTGAAAAGGTTTAAAATCCGGGTCGAAGCTTGCAAGGAAATCATTCAGTCCCGCTACGCCTCCTCCCAAAGAAGACTCTAAATTCGTACGAGCTTCCAGTGTTTGAATATCCTCAATATCTACGCGCAAATAGAGAGGAAGATTTTCGATAAAATTTTTCGGGCCCGTTGAATCGTAAAAAACGATATCTTCGTGTGTCATATGTCCTCCTCGTTAATTAATGAAGATGATTGAGGAATTCTTGGAGAAAGAGAAAAGATAATTACTACTCCTCAACAATCTTCTATTGCCTTGTTAATGACCGTTTTTTATCGATAAAAACGGTTGGTTTTTTTCCATTCTCAATCAGATAGAATGGGCAAAATTTCAGAGAAAAACTTTGCGGATTTTATCTGATCCAGCACAACTAGAGTCATGCAAAACTCATGCCAACCGCTCTTCTTTCTACATTCATTACCTCGCAATACCTTGAGCAATTCGTTCCAAGATCTGTGTCAGTTTATTTAAAATTGCTGATGCCGACTTGTAATATTCCTCAAAAACAAAGAGATAACGGCGCACTTCGGATTTTTGCGAATCGTTAAGGGATTGACCTGCAGTAATCGCGGCGTTGATGTTCCGTTGAATGAGGCCGTCGGAATCTCCGAGATTTGCCGGTACCGTGCTAAGAGCGGAAAGAGGATTGACTGTCTGAAATTGATTCCAAGCTGAGCCAAGAGCGATAGCGGCAGACGCAGCCCCACTTATCGATATGTTGGCTAAAATACCCAGTATAGCTCCCATAGTTCCTGCAGGATCATCAATAAAGCGCTCTTGAGTAATGGGCGGCAGCGCGGCAACTGGAAGAGGACCGCCTGGAGCACTGGTTATTACAAACCCTCCCAAAAATGGATTAATGATTTGACGAACGTTATCGAGAAAGGCGTCGACATTAATAGGAAAATTTGTATTGGTATTGACCATTATCTCCCCTTCGTCTGTATAAGAATCCAATGTCCAGAGAGTTAAGGCTAATGCAACTTGGCCGGGAGATCCGCTTCCTCCTGCTTTTACAAGAGCGCTTTGAATCCCGTCGTATACGACGCGTATTTTCGCCAACAGAGTTCCCGGGTCATCGAGATCGGGAGTTGTCTGAGACAGAGCTGAAATTTGCAGACGTAGTTCATTTCTTATCTTGAGGAAGTTATCTCTGTCAGTGACGGTAAACGTTTCCAAAATTTGTGGATCGATGGAATCAAAAAACTCCTCTCCCAAGGATTGAATGCCATTGAGAAATCTAGTTGGAGTATTAGCGTTGCCGGGTATGTTATAAGCCGCTGCGGCAAACTCTTCGAATACCCCTTTCCCTTTGGCGGTAATATTGTTGTGAAGATTCTGTAAGTCATTAAGTGTTTCAAGAGAGTCTTTTGTCGTGCTTAAGGCATTCTCCAAATCCTCTAAATTGTCCGAGAGAATTTGGTTTCCCGTCCTCACGTACACCAACTCGACAAGAGACTGCATGGAACGGTTGTAGTTTGCACCGACATTGATGGCATCTTGCAAGATGCGGCGAATCGCATCGGAAGAGACGGCAAGGTTTCTCCAGTTGATGATATCCTGCGACTCTACCTGTGTTGGATCTGTTCCGTTAATCTGGAGGCCTGCGGCCTTTAGCGACTGGATCAATTGATCGACAGACTGGACCATTTGCACAGTCAGAAAATGGGGTGTAGTCGGGTCGTAGGGGTCGTTCTCGTCAGGCAAGCCAAAAGCTGCCAGATTAATCAGCCCCTCGACTGTCGTGATGTTGCCATCTACGCCGGTGACCTCTCCGCCCCATAACGCATTCTCGACTTCTTGTTGAATTGCTGTTCCATTGATAAAGTCGATAATCTCTTGTGGATCATCAGCTCTCAAGTTAAAGATCCGTTCAAAGACTGCTAGAGAGTCGAGATACTGCTGGCCGATAGGGCCCTTTGTGTACTCGGCATGCGCTTGATACTCCACTCCATTAATTGTTACTGGGAGTAAGGTTGTCATTGCATTATCTCCTAATAAACTTGTTGTTTTTTATTAATTTTATTAAATACGATATACTCCTCTAATTATTATTTTACAGAAAAATGATAAAAAATTCAATTAATAAATGTTTTGATTGTTTCAATTATTTTTGTTGGACCGGTCAATTGTGAATAGGAGAGCCGGCTCGCAACAAGGCTTGATTAATGTGAATTCACGCCATGGGCGAATTGCGATTTTGCGATTTCGGTTGATAATGCGCAGGTACTAGTTTCACCACTCATTTAAAGCATGGTTGTTAGTGTAAAACACAGAGACACAGAGAGCACAGAGAGAA
>JBAUVX010000172.1:0-6912 GCA_049583465.1 Waddliaceae bacterium
GACCAAGCTTCGATTTTATAACCCGCTTAGAATCAAAAATCTATTGAAATCGCCTCGCGCAAAATGCGGGACTTGGGTTAAGGAAGAATGTAGGGAAGAACCTCTTTCCCCCAAGGAAGTTCCAAGACGATTTTTTCTCCATTTTTCCTTTCTACGGTCACTCGACTCTTCCCCCCATCCTGATTGACGACTCCATTGGCATAACCGATCTCCGGCACATCTGTATTAAATTTCTGCTTTGGAATCTTTTCTAAGCCTGATAAACTTTCGAACATCACCTCTTCCCCCTTTTCAAAGCCCTCGAATTTGATCGAATAGAAAGAGGGTTGCAGAATGCTATACTCTGCAATCACTTTAGCCTTCCCATCTATCGATGTCTTTTCCAACGGATATGGGATGAACGTTATTGCACCCAAAAGATTGTTATTTTTGTCGAGGAGGGAAACATTGAACTTTTCACCCGGAATAAACCCCTTGCTTGAGACCATGGTAACAACGGGAAACTCTTGGCCTAATATTTTCTGAACCGACACCATAGTATCCTTATTTGTCTCGATGACACTTATTGGTCTCTCTGACTCAGGAAACCGAGAAAAATAGTCCTTAAATAGAGGTCTGTCAAATTTCACTTTGAGGGTGGTCTCTTTAAGGTTTTCTACGGAAACGATCGAAACAAAGTGCTCAAGACCAAAATTGTGATTCACTATCTCTTTGATATTGCTTTGAGCAACTTGTTGCGGACTCATCGTAATCACTTGAAGTCGACACTCTTTTTTTTCTTCTGAGATCACAAAGTTTCTGCTGATCATTGAGAAAAGTAACGATACAACCAATGAAATTTTTAGTTTTTTCGACATGTCTACCTCTGTTGTTTTTTGGTTTCTTCCGGTGTTGAAATTGCTTCGGCAATGGACAAACCTTGTTGTTGTAGTATTTTGATTTCCGCATAATCTTGAGGATCTGTTGAGTAAGTAGTTGAGAAAAAGGGTCGAATGGCCCTGTCTGTCGAATTGTCATTTTTTTGAATGTGTTCATGTTGACCTCTAAAAAATATATCTTACCTCAATGAGGTTCTATCAAACCCCCATTTTTAATGTCAATCAGGTTTTTTTATGAATAAAATGATTTTCTTTTCATTGTCATACAGGAACTTCGAATTCCAGGCATTACACCCACAATGCCATTTGAGAGCAGTTTCTGTTGAATTTAATACGCCAAAGAGCTATCAAATTAGCAGAAAAATTTAAGAAACATGAGCACACAAGAAAAAGAAAAACCGCCGTTAGGCAATCAAATCACTAAGACCTACACCATTAGGGTAAACGAGCATTTTTTTGAAAAAATCGACAAACAAATATCGATTTTAAAATACCTAGAGGGACAGAGTCAATCAAAGCAAAGATGGATTCAAGAAGCCGTAAAAGAGAAAATCGAAAATGAAAAAGAGAAAGATCCTCAAAGCATTCCTATGGAAAAACGTCTTCATTTTAAACTAGCAAAAAAAGACAGTGAATACATTTCCCAGAGAGTTTCCTTTGTGAAAAAATTCAGAGAAAGTTTTTCTCAAAAACAATGGTTGATTGAAGCAATTCAAGAAAAGCTAGATAGAGAAAAAATAAAAACGGAAAAAGTTCTAAATGATCTAAAAAAATCAAACATAAGATAACTTTTTCCTTTTGGCCGCTGTGACCACGTCTAAAGCTTGTGAAGCTGTCAACTGAAAATTACTGAGGTTGATCGAAACCGGCAGAAGATCGCGAATCGGTCTCAGAAAGCCCAAGCCTGTCGGCACCTTCGACCATAGTCAGGTTGCCGTTCTTAATTTCTAGCAATATGCCTTGCCTTTCTAGTTCTTTCTCGCTCACGTGTAAATCTCCCAATGTTTTGTACTCCTGAGGTTAAAATTTTCCTAAGGAGGGCATTTTAACATAGTTTTAGGGAGGACATTATCACATTGCTGTTACAAAGAATACAAAGCCCATTTACATAAACTCCACCATCTATTACACTTGTATCTGCTTAAAAATTTACAGGGAAGTTTTCACATGGCTGCATCATCGATTACTGCATTTTTCGGAGGTACCTCTGCCGGCCGGAGCATTGCAGCAAATCACATCATTGGAGCAGAAAAGGCCGAAGGCGCCGACACGATGTCGCGCATGTGGTCTAATCTAACCTGTGCAGTAACGATAAAAAATGCTGCAAAAGTCTTGGGCCCCGTACCATTAATTGCCTCTTTTGCCGTTTATCTTATACCTTTTGGAGCTTGGGCCATCCGCTATTTACAAAAAGAAGGCACGCAAAAGACTCTAAAAGGACAAGTCACCTTTTTAGAAGAGAGGAAAGCGACAGGATTTGAGAACTCCTACCACAAGTATTCTGCTACAGCAGGTGCAAAGCTTGCAGCTGCACTGATCAAAACCAATGAGGTGCTTTGCACTATCCCCGGCGTACACAAAGCTGCAGAGTTTGTGGACAACAACCTTGACAAGGTCTACTTGGTAGCAATTGTCGTAGAAGGTGTTGCGGCTGTCATCCTTGGCCACTACCTTTTTGCCGGTTGCATGGTGGGGAGCGCGGCGTTGACTTTTGCCTCGCAATCCCTCTTCTTTTCTGAACGAAGCATCCAAGTCATGAATGGGGGGTTTTTTGCTGTCGAAACGGCTGCGGGATTAATTTTAGGCAGTATCGTTGAAAAAATGTACAACCTTACGATGTTTTATGGTTTGTTTAAAAGCCTCTACCTCTTATTCAGTGAAAACAAAAGTCAAACTGATGACGAGGTAAGCGGGGACAATGAAGCAGCAGCAGGTAACGGAGTTGTTTCTAAAAAAATTGTAGATATCACAGACCTTTCTAAACAGCTTTCTGTCCCGGCACATACCCCTATTCCTCTTATTGAAGATCTTGAAGAACTCCCCGACGAGCTAAAACACCACGCATCCACTATAAATTTGTCTTTCTACAACTCTATGAGAGTGCTTGTAAGGGACGTATCTATGCCATCTTACCGACGATTTTGTCAGATCATCGATAATGACAACATTGACTTTACCGAATTTGTCCGATCCATCATGGCTGAGCAGGGGGAAAGCATCGCTGCCGAAACGCGTAAGAACTGGGAATGGGGGGCCTACGACCCCGCTCGTGATTGGCAGAGAGAGGAACGGCCTTCTTGGGAGCCCGAAAACCGGGATGTGCGTGTTTTTCGCAGCCATGTTGAAATGCCTACTGCACCGGAAGGGATAACACCCTTAAACAGACGCGTCCGAAACGACTTTGATACCCGGATTGCTTCTTATGACTTTTCTCGTTGCATTAGACTGCAAGAGCTGATTAACCTTTGCCGAGATGATGATTTACTGCACAAAGATTCTGCTCGAAGGGATGAATTTTCAAAGATAACGACTGTGATCGACCGTAACGAACGGCAAGAGGGCGATAGGGAAATTTTAGAAAGCCATATGCGCGCCGGAATCCAAAATCTTCTGGATAATACGGTAAAGCTGAACTCTCCAAACGAACCGGTACAAAAAATCTTGGCTTTTACTTTGCGAAAAATCTTGAAAGAGGAAATTACGGAAGAAATCGGCCGGAAGTTAGTGGAGTGGGGATTAAAAGGGCATGAATGCAACTTACGCAAAAATGACCTGATCTACGAAATGTACGGCTACCTTGTTGGAATCGATCAATCTCCTGAGTCCTCTGTACAGCTAAAAACCTTTATTGCTTTAGACAACTTGCGAACAAGAATCCAATCGGAATTTTTCGTTGCACTGAATGGTATGCTAAATGAAGGCGCAGAATTGATGATGGGGCCTGTTGGCGCTTTGATCTATAAGCTATTTGTTACAGGCGACCACGGGGGAAATGACATTCACTCCGTAACCCTGTCGAAAGCACTTTGCAAGACCTTTAAATCGGGAGAAGTCATTGAGCAAGCTGACCGTTCTTTCCAGTTTGCCGCCCCAAGACTTAAAGCTATGCAGCACGCAAGTGCCGATATTATTGGCCCCGGGTTTACCATGGCAGTCCGAGGCATCAGCAAACTCGTCAAAGCGGCCAAACTCTTCTTTAACCCAAACATAGAGGAGCAGCAGGCTGACTTAAACATGGCCGTTACAATGAGCCCAGACAAAATGCTTTCTTGGCAGGACCATTTCATGTGGGGACAATACACTGCTAAGAAAATCGTGGGATACTTTAAGGAAGAGTGTCTTGTCAACCGAACGATCAGCCAAGAAGAGCTAAGGCGGTTTATCAACACCTGGTGGGAGGAAAATGCAGGGCCCGAGCAAGACATTACAGTTCGCTTGCTAGCGCAAAAAGGTGGTTGTCGTCGTTTGAACGCCCTGTTTGATCCGGAACACCCTAATCATGAAGACCTCTATAACTATCTTAATC
Source organism: Waddliaceae bacterium (assembly GCA_049583465.1). Lineage (GTDB taxonomy): Bacteria > Chlamydiota > Chlamydiia > Chlamydiales > Waddliaceae > JBAUVX01. The sequence goes on from JBAUVX010000172.1 coordinate 4,405, forward strand.
TAGGTTATACATATGATAAAGCAGATTTTTTAGATGCGCCCGTAAAGGAAGTGCTTTTGAATATGGCAGCTCTTTTGAATCCGGAACTGTATAATCCTCTTGCTCTGAAAGCAGCAGAGAATCCGAGCGACCAATCGCGTTACGAAAAAAAGGCTGTAGACGAGGCAATCGATACCTTTTCGATCTTCCTTTTAGGTGCATTGGGGATTTTAGAGATTAACCCTCATGTAGAAGAGCAAGAGCGGCAAGCTAGGGTTGTGTAAATTGCCGGAGGAGGAGTGTTGGCCCCTTAGCCGCCTCCTCCAAAAAAAAGCCCTTCCTGCATGCAAAAAGAGCCGGTTACCAACGCAAGGGGAGGATCTACTGATTGCCAAGCATCGCCCTATCAAAGGCACCAACCGCCTTTTCGATGTCCTCCATGTTTCGTTGTAAAGCTTCCTCTATTTCCGGACTTAAAGGGACGTTTTTCATGCTCTTCATTACCTCCCTATAGAGCAGTAAATGTCTAGGCGCTCTTTGTACCGGCATGATCAGATTTGACTGTAGTTTTACGAGGAGATTTTTCTGCCCAAAGAGGCTTTCCCCATACTGTTGGAGTAAATTTCTCAATTTTTGATCTTTCTCGGCTTTCTTTTCCAATTTATCCAAAATTCTTAGATTTTTACTATAGTTGATAGCAACTCTACCAATTATATCGACGTAATAACTAAAACTATTTTGAGAAAAAGTTGAAAGCAATACTTCTAATTTTTTTTGTTCAGGTATTTCTTTATCGTCTAAGAGCTCTAATTGATTTTTGAAAAAATCTGAATACTTGACTAAATCTTCTAACCCTTCTTCCCATGATTTCCTTTCTTCTGAAGTGATTCCTCCTACCTTTTCTAGGGCTTCGAATAGCTTCATCGTTTCCGAAGTCGTTTCTCTTCGTCTGAATCTAAATCTCTGACGGTCTTCCGTCTTCTTAGTTTCTAAGGTAACCATAGGGTTCATTTCTGTCATACTCTCGTGAAAAGACTTTTCGGTGGTGTAAATTTCTCTGAGAAAATAATACAAGGCGTCCCTTTGCTTTTCGTCTAATTCAAGAGCATTTAATTTCGGAATACGAGAGTCGCCCGTAGGCCTTGACAGTTCATTTAGACGACTAAGGCCGGCCAACTTAAAATTCTCAGGGTCTTGAAAAAACTCTTTTTCTTTGCCATTCGCTTCTGCTTCCTTGAATCTCCAAATTAAGACATTTTTGACGTTGGTGCTAGCATCTTGGCAAATATTGTTCAAGAGTGAATGGTTAGAGATCTTGACCAAAAATTTGCCGGCTTCTTTTGGCTGTGCCCGAATCTCTTCCCAGTTTTGTTCCAAAACTTCTCGGACACCTTTTCCGAAAAGGCCGCCCTCTTGGAGAACTTCTCCTCTCTCTTTGACGTAATCGGCGAGGATTTCTTGGGTTTTTCTTTCTTGCAAGACTTGCCTTCCCGATTTTTTGGAGGCAATCTTTTTGAAAAACGAAGCGAAGTTGATCATTGTATTTTTAAAGGCATTCTGCTTGAAAGGCCATCTAAGGATTTTTTTATGATTTACATTTTCGAATGCCAGTTGTTCGATTCCAAGCTGAGACAACCGATAGATGCGATAAATTCCATCCCTGTAGTCCTGAGGATTCAGCCTTTCATTTCCTTTTAATTGCCGGTAAAACTTTTTGACTTTTTCTTGCAATATTTCTTTACTCTCAAGTTGAATTGGAGAGAGAATGCCCCTGTTTTCGTCAACAGGAAATCTCCGAGCTTGCGACTTAGGAGCTTCTGAATCGTCGCGAATTTGAAAGACAACATGCTGCGGGTTTTCTCTTGGTTCTCTTTTAGGGCTCGAAATTCTTCTATCGTACGGGTGTGATGGTTCCGGGGAGATGATTGTGGCTTGATCTAAGGCGATCCCCGGCTTCACTTGGAGAGTCGAGCGATCGCGATCACTGTCGATCACCTTGGCTTGACAGCTCCTATTGGCACTCAAATAGCCTCTTGAAGACTGTAATTCCTTTTGATTTTCCCATCTTTCAATCAAGGCTTTAACTTTGCTATTACCGATTTGATCAAGAATAGAGCTTTTTGGTTGTCTGAACACCACTTGTTTACTAGGAATAGCCTGATTAATCTGATGGTAATTTATTGAGCACATAATATTCCACAACTTTTAATTTTACAATTAAATAATATTTTTATATTTATATAAATATACCTGATTCTAATTTAGTGCAGCACGAAATTTACATAAAATTAATAAATAATGGTGGGTTTATTAGAGAACAATGACCACAAGAAAAGAGATTTTTATAAGTAGGATGACGGTAGTGGTTTACGTAAAAAACCGACTCATTGTATATATGAACCTATGAACCTATCTCACTAAACCATTTTTGCCGATTTCTTGCCTCTTGGGCTGATTTTGCGCTCAATTTTTCGCTCAACTTTCATAAGTTGAGATCAAAATTCATCACAAAATCACCCTCAAGATCCA
>JBAUVX010000173.1:0-2813 GCA_049583465.1 Waddliaceae bacterium
TGGATCTTGAGGGTGATTTTGTGATGAATTTTGATCTCAACTTATGAAAGTTGAGCGAAAAATTGAGCGCAAAATCAGCCCAAGAGGCAAGAAATCGGCAAAAATGGTTTAGTGAGATAGGTTCATACACATTTAAATGTGTATAGTTGTGGTTTTTCCGTTCCTCGCGATCACAATAGTACAATGAATTTAAGAGCCGTCGGAACGACGGGTGAAAAAGCCTGTGGGGCTGTCTAGTGCTCTGTCAAGCTTAAATTAAGGGGTTGGACCGCGCCAAAGCTCCCGCGGCTGAACGATCGTAAATGGGTCAGTATTAAGTCAATACGGACCCATTTACGATCGTCCAACCCCGGGACTTTGGCGCGGCTCAATCCCCCATTTTAAGCTTGACAGAGCACTAGGTTGCTAGAAGCTATGAAGCAGGAATCTTTCGCCTTTAGGCAAGAGAGGTTCAACAACAAAAATGAGGGTCCCCAAAGAGCCCCAAGTAAAAGGGAAGGTAGAATCGTTAGGATTTTTCTGTTTCCCATGCACCGCTCTGTGGTTGTAAAAACAACTCCCTCATGTGTATAACAAATCCCCTGTTCAAAGGAAAAGCCTAGTTGTTTGGTTTGAGGTGAAAAATTAGCAACCGGATCAGGGTATTCGTCGTTGTTTCTAAATCTCTTTGGCCTTCGCGGCGATTTGGGAGGCCTTTTCCCAACTTTGTGTAAAAAGTCTCATTTATTCAGTGGTCAATATATCGCAGATAGTTTATACTGTATGTTATTGATTGACGTCCGACATGATGGCAATGTACAAATTGTCGGCTTACATTTTCTCGGATTCATTTATGCTTCTTTGTACTTAAGATAAGAGCAGGATGGAAAAAAGAAAGACAAAGGAGAAGAAATGAAATTATTTATTGGAGGACTTCCCTACGAAACTTCCGATGAGGATCTACGGAAGCTATTTGAAGATATTGGGGAAGTTGTCAGTGCAAAGGTTATTTTAGATCGCGAAACTGGACGATCAAGAGGGTTTGGATTCGTTGAAATGATGGATCAGGCCGATGGGAAAAAGGCGATTGAGTCATTGGATGCCACAAAAATTGGCAGCAGGACAATCGTCGTTAAAAAAGCACACGACCGTCGCTAACCGATGAGGTAAACTCAAACAAGCTCAAGAATTGGCATTCGGCTGCTCCAAAATGCCAATTCTTGAGCTTGTTTGAGTATAACACCTTCGATTTTCAGCGGTTTGATACTCAACGGGAATACGCCGCGAGGTAACCCGATGATAATCGCATCTGATTGGCTAGCATAATGTCGTAGAGATTATGCAAGAAATTTTCTTGCATCTCTCTGGTTTTTATGGATCATCTTTTGTTTGCTTCAATGAAATCCAATGCGCGGTAGAGCTTCGAGATCCAAGTGATCTCCAAGCTCTTTATGCCTGTAGCAGTGATAGCCAAGACCGGCAATCATCGCTGCATTATCTAAACTTAGCCCTTCAGAAGGCCAATACAGTTGACAGGGCGGGACCGCTTCAGAAAACATTTCTCGAAGACGTCGATTATTGGTCACGCCTCCTCCGAAGACAATCGACTGAGAACGGCTATTTTTTGCTGCTTTTACTGTTTTGCTGATGACATCGGAAAATACCGTTTGCTGGAAGGAAGCGGCAATATCCGGTTTGTCCGATGCTGCAATGACATCTCCGTCTACAATCCCCCCATTTTGCCCCTTAACGGTGTATAAGACTCCTGTTTTGATTCCACTAAAGGAAAAGTGGAAAGGTTTTCCCTTAACTTTGCCCGCTTTAAAGGGGTATCTGTCAGGATCGCCTCGACGTGCAAGAGCTTCAATTTTTGGTCCTCCTGGGTAAGGCAGTCCCATGACTTTTGCCACTTTATCAAAAGCTTCTCCAATAGCATCGTCAATTGTTTGACCAAGCAACTCATATCGTCCCATTTCGGGCATGTAGACTAAACTCGTATGGGCTCCGGAAAGAACAACTCCTAAGCAAGGAAAGGGAGGGGGAGCGGGGGAAGACATGATTGCCGCATAAAGGTGTGCTTCGACATGGTTGATCCCAATAAATGGCTTTTTTAAAGAAAAGGCAAGTGTTTTGGCTGCGTTGAGACCCATTAACAGGGCGCCCACAAGTCCGGGACCGTTGGCAACGGCGATAAGGTCTATCTCCTGCAAAGTCACTTTTGCTTTGTTCAAAGCTTCATCAATGACGGGAATCATTGTTTCAACGTGGCGGCGGCTAGCTAGCTCCGGAAAAACGCCTCCAAATTTGGAATGGATATCGTGTTGCGAGGCAACGACATTTGAGAATATCTCCTTGCCCTGTTTCACGACGGCAGCACCCGTTTCATCGCATGTACTTTCAATTCCTAGAACAAGCATGCAAATAGGATACAATAAAAAAAATTAAAAGAGAAGTAAACAGGTATGCCCGTGGAATAATTTTTTAATGTGATTTTGGCCTATTTTCTCCCTAATATTTAACCAACTCATAATTACTTGCAGTAAGAATTTAAAACATGGAGACGCAGGGGACGCCAGAGGCAAAAAGGCTGTTTGCAATGAGCCTTGTTGCGTAAGTCCTCCCAAAAAAAATCAAACGCAAACTCCCATGAACTTCGTTCACAATTATCGATGAAAATTCAGCTATTCCCACTAAAATTTTAAATTACTAGTTAACCCCATGGGCGAATTGTTAATGCGTTATGAGACCTTCAAACTGTAAAGGCTCGTTGCCTAATTCCATATTCAGTTTGACACACACCGTATGAGCTAGCAATTTTCTCCAAAATCGAGAAG
>JBAUVX010000174.1:0-7616 GCA_049583465.1 Waddliaceae bacterium
TGGATCTTGAGGGTGATTTTGTGATGAATTTTGATCTCAACTTATGAAAGTTGAGCGAAAAATTGAGCGCAAAATCAGCCCAAGAGGCAAAAAATCGGCAAAAATGGTTTAGTGAGATAGGTTCATATGTCAGCCTTTGTAGTTTTGACGATCATAGGGTGCTGAAGATCGTATTGTTAGGGTATCGGTGTTGACATCGAGTTCACCGGTGACGTTAACAAAGCACAAATCATTATTCCTATTGTTGATAAGTTTATAACGCCCGGTCATTTTTATTTTTAAATGACCAGTTTGCTTCTCCTTAAAGACTTGGATACCATCATGGTCTATCGCATTTACGATCGTATTCTGATCAGGAGCATTAAGGAACTTCAACATGGCTGTTTCGGTGATATCTACTGCAAAGGATTGGTTGCAATAGAGAATCAACTTCCTGGCCAGAACTAGATCCCCTTCAGCATAATCGATAAGAGCGTCCCAAAGCTTTTTCATTTCTTGCTTTGGATTCTCCCTACGGTTTGTCTTTAAGTCTTCCCCGACTCGGAAATCCATGCGCGGAATATCTTTTTGAAGCAGTTCATAACCAACAAAATTGTCTTCATCTTGATCTTGGAGGGATTCCCAAGCTTGTTGGAGTTCTGAAGTCTGTCTGCTACCGGCGAGCTTAATGAAAGATTGAAAAAAGTTCTCCTTGATCACCGTTTCTTCCTTCTGATGAGGTTTGGCATTAAAGTCATCAATTAGTTGAGGAACAGGAATCCCAAGTAAATTGCTCGATACTTGTTGAAAGCCCGAGAGATTAGGATGAATCGTTGTCTGAATCCTATCGATTGTGTTTCTTAATGCGGTCATTTTTTCCATATGTGCTAAAAGAGAAACTACTAAGGGGCCGATGCGATTATCTGGATCTTGATGAGAGGAGTTTTCCTCCTGTCTTCTTATCTTATCAGTGTACGTTTGTATCGCTTTTTGCGCCTCCTCTATGCTATGCTCTAGGGATAATAGGGTAGCATGAATATCTTCTAAATCTCCATATGCCATATCCTCAGGGTTTTTTTCACGGATTTCTTTCAAATAATTCTGTGTGCATCCGTTAATCCATTGGATGACTGACAGCGACCGATCGATGGCATCAAGACGTGCCGTTCTTTTATCAAAATAAGGGACCTGTTCAGCAACAGCTGTCGGTAAAATGTTGTGTTTCGAAGGAGCTAGGTTCCACGCGGATTCTGCAAAACTTGAGATCGAGGTAGGTATGTACTGCCTAGCATAATTCAGCGGCTGGTTAAATACTCCAAGCGCGATCTTTTTAGTGGAGACTTGTGCCCCGGACTTCCTAACCAATTCTTTATCTCCATCCCGGAAAACTTCAGTGATACTTGTATAACGGCCCCCACTTTTGATTAAACTATTTAGGCATGGTTGATTTTCAAAAGACATTGTTAATCCTTTTGTTTATTTGATTTAATACAAGTTATAGAAAAAGTCTTTTAATATATTGTTAATTTTATAACAATTCTTTGTTAATCAATGAATATAACAATTTTTTCTTTAAAATTTTTCTGTTGTCAGGTAAAGTTTCATTAGGTATGCTTTTTTTGGCATTTCCCTATTCAGGAATGGGCGGCTTTACGTTGATGGTTGTCATCGGAAACGGTAACGAGGGCAATTTCTAGAGTCTGAGTAAAACCCGGCTTGCGATTAACTCGACTTTGCACAATTTTTGGACGAAGATGCTAAATAAATCCTCTCTCTTTAGTAGAGTTCAAAGATTTTTCTAGTGGCTCTGAGGAACAAAAAATATGAACAGAAATGATGGGGGTTGCCGATGACTTCGGTAGAGCATTCAACGAGGATTGTGGAGTCAAGCTATCGCGACATAGTGATCAGTGCTATCCATGATTCAAGTGTGGCAGATGTTGAAGAAGCGCAAGTGGTCGTGATGCTTGATAATCACAGAAGTTTGCATCACCTCCGTTTTCATAGCATTGCATTGCATCTTTTTTACAATTATCATCGCGGAGATAGGGTATTGCTCGAAGACGATAGCAGTCTTCCTCCGGAAAAACTCTACAAAGGTCAAGTCTCTCTTGTTGACACAAACCAGATGCTTCTCTCAGGTTGGGACTTGCCGATCTTTCGTTTAAAAAGTAGGCGGTTCACTGAGGAACAAAAGAACATTCCTAAAGCAATCGAGAGCTTTCGAGCACTCCAAGCCGACAAGAGCCGGTATACTGATGAAGCAAAACAGGCAATTAGCAACGCTTATGAACAACTGGTTTATTTTGTTGAGAACTGGTGGGAAGTGAATCCAAGAATTCTTTCTCGGCAAGAACTTGCGGGTGTATTGAAAGGAGATGCAAGCAGCTATCAATCAATTGAAGAAAAAAAGCAGGAACTGATCACGCAGACAGAAATCGCAATCGAACGCGGTCAGATAAAGTTGGTTGTTAAATTCTCGAGAAGCAGACAGCTTTATCTCGTCAAAAAGATTCACGACACTGTCAATGAGGGAAAAGTTTTTGTGATCATGGGGCATGCTCATGCGTGTTGGAAAGGCAGTCGTCTCATCTCTGAAGCCGATGTGGAGCGACTACTCAGATATTTGAAAAAAAAGCGATATGTTATCCTAGATCCGGGTAAAATTGGGAGGATTACCGCAGAAGTGTTTAACGATTTTCGTCAGCAGCATATAGAGAAGCCGCAAGAGGGACGATGGAAAATTCCCACCATGACGGCAATTAGTCATTATCTATTCCGGCAATTTGAAGAACGTCCTTTTACCCAACGGGAAAGCTCTAGAGGTGCAACGATCGAAAGGGGATCCATATCTGCATCTGTCGATGGAATCATCCGGATGTTATCGCAGGTGATCTCTTCAGGGAGAGGGCGCGGTGATTCAAGTGATCTTCAGTGATCAACGTGCTCAGAATATGGGGAAGGCAAGGGAATCGGCTGCCACTCAAGCATTCACCATACAGGTGCCTGACCATTAAATCAATTTCTTGAATTTGATGTTCTTTTTAGGAAACTTCTTGCAACATCAATGCTTTTCCCTTTTGGGCTTTCTCTTTTTGAGCTTTTTCGCTTTGAACGACAGTGTAGCTAGAGGCGATGATCGTCAGGGATCCAAGCACTGTTAATAGAGTCAGCGATTCACCAAAAAGAAAGACATCGACGGCTAGCGCAAACAACAAGCGGGAATATTCAAAGGGGGCAATGAAAGAAGGCGATGCCGACCGCAATGCTGAAAGGCTGCAATACTGCGAAAGCAAACCTGCTCCTCCAATAAGTGCCAGCAACATTCCGTCTCTCCATCCAAAGGACTGCCAGCAAAAGACATTCACACAAGCTGAGAGGACGAAGATGGCAAGTCCTGAATAGAGAAGGAATCCTTCCGTGCTTTCCGTTTTTGATAACTGTTTCGTGATCATCATTGCCGAAGCGGCAAGCATATTTCCCAGAAGCGCCACTCCCATTGCCCATTGCAACCCTCCTTCAAATGTGGGACGTACCACGCACAAAACCCCAGCATACCCCGCTGCAATCGCAAGCCAGCGTAGTGAGGGGATCTTTTCTCTTATCATCAACATGCTGAACACAGGCACAATCAGAGGAGAGCTCAGCCCAATGCTTGTTGCAGTGGAAAGGGGCAGATGTTGATAGGCATAATAGGTGCATGCCATCGCACAGCTTCCCAACACAACCCGTATCAATTGCCGTCCCGGAAATTGTGTCTTCAACGCATCAAGCCCTCCTTGAAGGAGAAAGGGAGTCAAATAAAAGAGGCCGAAAATGCTGCGCATGAAAACAATGGTCCAACTGCCAATCTCCGGTGAAAGAAATTTTATGAGCGTCATTGCTCCGGTAAAAAAGGCAATCCACCCAAAAATCCAGCAAATAGCAGGAATCCGTCGAGAAGAGAGCATGTGATTTTTCCTTGTCATGGTGATTAAACTCAAAAAGGCATATCCATTATAGCTCTTGCATAGCTCATCGCAAAGGAAAAGATTGCTTTCACTCGGCTTTGCAAAATTTTTGGGGTTTGTACTCCAAAAATTTTGTAAAGTCGAGTTTCGGGAAAATGCCCCTTATTTTCATGCTTTTTAAAAAAAATATTTTCGCAAACTTGTCAAATATTGCATGGTAAAACTAGAGGGTGTCGTCAAATTTCGAATGGCTTTCTTTGAGATGATTTTCTCCCTAGGAAGGCAAGAAGGAGAAGGGGTAATATTCATTAGATATGACCTCTTCTCTTCCTTGCCTTCCTAGGGGAAAAGAACTCAAATTAAGCTGATTCCAAATTTGAAGACACCCTCTAAACTCCAGCCTGCATAGGGTGGAAAGACCGGCTTTTCCATGCATTTGGGGGAATAAATTTTTCATGAACACCCCTTCTTCACGACCTTTCACAGGGCCCATCGCCTGGATGGCCCAAAACTCCGTTGCTGCCAATCTCGTCATGATCCTCTTTGTTGTCGGCGGGCTTATCTTTGCCTCACGGACGAAGCGGGAGGTGTATCCCGAATTGCAGCTGGATGTTGTCGAAGTTTCTGTTAACTATCCCGGTGCCGGCCCCGAGGAAGTGGAGGAGGGGATTGTTCTCGCTATCGAAGATGAAGTGCGTTCTCTCGAGGGAATTAAAAAGGTTGCAAGTACCTCCTTCGAGGGAAAAGGCGTTGTGATGGCTGAACTCTTAACCGGAGAAAATAGTAATAAAATTTTGCAGGATGTGAAAAATTCTGTCGATAGCATTCTCTCTTTCCCTGAAGAGGCTGAGCGCCCGATTGTTCGCTTATTCGATCTTCGCCGGCGAGTGATTTCTTTAATGATCTACGGAGACTTAGACAAACACACCTTATACCGCCTCGCTGAAAAAATCCGCGATGAGGTGAGCCACATTCCCGGAATCACACTCGTTGAGATAGAATCTGCTCCAAACCTGGAAATCAATATTGAAGTTCCTCAAAGGGAGCTGAGGGCTTACAATCTTAAGTTGGGGGAAATTGCCGATATCGTGCGGAGGACAGCTCTCGACCTCCCAGGCGGAGGAGTGAAATCTCCCACCGGAGAAGTTCTCCTCAGAACGCGGGAGCGGCGCGAATATGCCGGCGAATTCGAAGATATTCCCATCGTTACAAATCCCGACGGCACGGAAGTCGCCCTAAGGGAGATAGCAACAGTAAGAGAAAATTTTGAAGAAACGGATGAAGAGGCAACGTTTAACGGCAAGCCGGCAATACGGCTCGATGTTTATCGTATCGGCGGCCAAGATCCCCTTGTGATTTCAGACAAGGTGAAGGGCTATGTCAGGAATCTCAGAATCTCTTTACCGAGCACTGTCAAGGTTGAAGCTTGGGATGACCATGCCGAGATCTACGAAGATCGGATCAACCTCCTCCTAAAAAATGCCCTCATCGGGTTAATGCTGGTTCTCATCTTATTGGGGCTGTTTTTAGAACCAATGCTCGCATTTTGGGTAACTTTGGGAATTCCCATTTCCATTGTAGGATCTTTTTTAATTTTTCCTTGGCTTGGGATTTCTATTAATATGGTCTCTCTCTTCGCCTTTATCATCACCTTGGGGATCATCGTCGACGATGCCATCCTAGTCGGGGAAAATGTGTTCCAAAAACGGGAACTGGGAATGCCTTACCGAGAGGCCGCCATTGTTGGTACACGGGAAATCTGCGTTCCCGTCACCTTTTCCGTTTTGACAAATATGGCTGCTTTTACTCCTCTTTTATTTGTTCCGGGAAATGTTGGAAAACTCTTCTTTCAAATTCCCGTGATTGTGATCTCTGTTTTTGCGATTTCACTCATCGAGTCGCTTTTCGTTTTACCCGCCCATCTTACCCATCGATACAACGATCATCGAGTATGGAAATGGTTGAACATTCCCAGAAAGGCGGTGGAAAAGCAGCTGGCATATTTCATCCACCATCCCTTCCTTTCGGTACTCAAAACAGTGATGGCATCACGCTATCTGGTCTTTACCATCTCCATTGGCATCATAGTTTTCGTCATCAGTTTAATCATAGGAGGGCATGTTCCTTTCAGCTTTTTACCCCGTTTTGATATCGAAGTCATCACTGCACGAGTCAATCTTCCTTTTGGGGTTCCCATTGAAACCTCTCGCAAGGTGCAGCAATTGTTAGTGGATGGAGCCGGCCAAATCCTCAGAGAAGAGGGAGAAGAAATCAGCCGGGGCATCTACACGCAAATCGGAAGACCTTTTTTTAGAACCGGTCCGATCACCAGACCCTCAGGGGAAACTGGAAGCCATCTCGTGGGGACTCAAGTCTTTCTCGTTCCCTCCGATCAAAGAAAAATTAACGGCATTGAATTTGCCAATCGGTGGCGCGAGCTTGTCGGCGAGATTCCTCTAGCGGAATCGGTCAATTTCGAAGGGTCTTTGGCAGCATTTGAAGGATCTGCAATAGACATTCAACTCAGCCATCCATCGACAGAAGTGTTGAAGCAAGCCGGGAAAGAGCTGGCCGAAGAGATCAAAACTTATCAGGGAATTGTCGATGTCGACGAAGGAACATCGCCGGGGAAGCCCCAGCTGAGCTTCCGCCTCAAACCTAAAGCACGAGCGTTGCAAATCACCTCCCGAGATTTAGCCGAACAGGTTCGCGGAGCCTTTTATGGTGCGGAAGCCTTTAGACAACAGCGGGATCGGAATGAAATGAAAGTTCTCGTCCGCCTTCCTGAAGAGGAAAGAAAGCAGATCAAAACGATCGAGGATTTAGTCATTCGTGTTCCCGGAGGGGGAGAAATCCCCATTTCCGAAGCTGCTGAGGTGTTCAGTGAGCGGGCCTATACCAGTATGATGCGGACGGACGGCCGCCGCACGCAATCGGTGACGGCAGATGTTGATGAAGAGATTGCCAATAGCAATCAACTGATCAATGCGATCGAAAAGGCGGCGATGCCCGGCCTTCTTAAAAAATATCCCGGATTGTCGTATACCGTAGAAGGAGCGCAACAAGAACAAGAAGAGTCGTTGGAAGCGATGAATATCGGATTTATCTTCGCCCTTTTTCTCATCTATGCCATGCTTGCTATCGCTTTTACAAGTTATCTTCAACCGGTCATTGTGATGTTGAGCATTCCTTTTGGAGTGATCGGGGCGATCATTGGACATCTACTGCTTGGTTTTGAGATGAGCATCTCTAGTTTGATGGGGATTGTGGCTCTTTCCGGTGTTGTGGTGAATGATTCTCTACTTTTTGTTGTGACGGCGAACCGGATGAAAGAAGAAAATATGCCAACTGCGGATGCTGTTATCGGAGCGGGGCTCCGCCGCTTTCGCCCCATCCTATTAACCTCTCTGACGACATTTTTCGGTCTCAGCCCCATGATCTTTGAAACCTCGATGCAAGCCCGTTTTCTCATTCCCATGTCCATATCTCTGGGGTTCGGCATTCTATTTTCTCCTCTGATTATCATGTTTATCACAACTTCCGTTTACCTCATCTTAGATGACATCAAAAAATTTTTCGTGGCTCTTAGATGAATTAGGAGCGTTTATGGGCTCTTAGAACCCAAGTTCCGCTTTTTGCGCGGGCGATTTCTTCATCTTTTTGATTCTAAGTGGATTACAAAATCTC
>JBAUVX010000175.1:0-5208 GCA_049583465.1 Waddliaceae bacterium
TGGATCTTGAGGGTGATTTTGTGATGAATTTTGATCTCAACTTATGAAAGTTGAGCGAAAAATTGAGCGCAAAATCAGCCCAAGAGGCAAAAAATCGGCAAAAATGGTTTAGTGAGATAGGTTCATACACATTCAAACTCAAGAATTGGATAGGGGCCAACACTCTTACCCCGGTTTTTTGAAGTATGTGCGAACAACCATTTACTGACAATACTTTTTTCACGCGATCTAGAAATTATCTATATCAAAAAAAAATAAATTTGATTAAAATTATTATCTTATCTCCTATAAGGAAATTTCCTAATGCAATAAACCTATTATTAGTCTTAAGGAAAGAAAAATGATCGACGGGCAAAACCTTACGACCAAAACACAACCCTATTGCGCTTCAATCAAAGAAAGGTATGCATTGTGCAAGCCCGGATCTGAAAAAATGACTTATCATGTCGTCATCGATTTTACCGGTTCGGGAATTCGTTACGAAGTGGGCGACAGCCTTGCTGTCTTCCCTTCTAACGATCCCGCCGCAGTCCAACATCTGTTGCATCTCATGGATTACGGAGGAGGCGAATCGATTCATGACAAAAGATCCGGAAAAACATGGGAAGTGAAAGAATTTTTAACAAAAAAAGCCAATCTCAACACATTCAGCAGGAAATTTCTCTCTGAAGTGCGGGATAGGCAAACCGATCCCGACAAGAAAGATTTTCTCACATCGCTGTTAGCAGAAGGAAATGTGAAACGCTATCAAGAAGCCCGCGATGTGGCGGAAATCCTAGAGAAAAATCAAGAAGCCTCATTTTCCCCTCAAGAATTTTGCTCTTTGCTGATGCCGATGATGCCCCGCTTTTACTCTATCGCCTCGTCCATGAAAAGAGTCGGGGAGGAAGCGCATCTCACTATTGCCCTTGAAAGCTATCACAAAAACGAACGGCAACGTTATGGTGTGTGCACGGACTATTTATGCCGGCGCGCTCCCATGAACGAATCGGTGATTCCTATTTACATTCATTCCCATCAAGGTTTCACATTGCCAAATGATCCTCATGCCCCCATTGTCATGGTAGGGCCGGGAACGGGAATCGCCCCCTTTCGCGCCTTTATGCAAGAAAGGGAAAGAATCCCTTCCGCCAAGAAAAACTGGTTGTTTTTCGGCGAATGCCACCGTGATCTTCATTTCTTTTATGAAGAGTATTGGAAATCCCTTGAACTCAACGGCAAACTTCGCCTGCATGTTGCGTTTTCACGCGATCAATCCCACAAGATCTATGTCCAGCATCGCATGCTTGAATACAGTAAGGAATTGTTCGATTGGCTAGAGGCAGGAGCCTATTTTTTTGTTTGTGGAGATGCGAAATCGATGGCAAAAGAGGTCGAAGCGGTACTGCATCAGATTGTGCAACAGCAAGGAAAACTCAGCGAGAAAGGGGCAAAACACTATATCAAACACTTGCGCACCCAAAAACGGTATCTCAAAGATGTCTATTAGGCCTATCGCTTCCTGCTATCCAAACCACTGCCTCCGAAGTAAAAGGGCGTTGCCGATCACAGACACCGAACTCATCGACATGGCGGCAGCAGCAATAATCGGGTTAAGAAACCCCATCGCCGCCAAGGGAATGCCAAGGATGTTGTAGATGAAAGCAAAAAAAAGATTTTGTCGAATTTTTTTGAATGCCGCCTGTGAAAGCTCAATGGCTTGGACAACACCGCGCAGATCGTTGCGCACAAGGGTGATATCTGCAGCCTCAATGGCAACATCGCTCCCTGCGCCAATGGCGAATCCCACGTCTGCAGCTGCTAAAGCCGGAGCGTCGTTGATTCCATCTCCCACCATGCCGATGAGGCGCCCTCCCTGCTTGAAGGCGTTGACTTTTTCTGCTTTATGTTGAGGGAGCACATCGGCATAAAATTCATCGATGCCGGCCTGACGGGCAATGGCTGCCGCTGTTTCTTTGCGGTCCCCCGTGATCATGATGGACCGAATCCCCAATTCCCGCAATTGCCTGACGGCCTCGACGCTATGTTCGCGCAATTGATCGGCAATGGCTAGATATCCCAACATCTTGTTTGCATCCCATACCGCACAAAGGGTCTTTCCGGTATTTTCTAATGGAGCGGCTTGATCTTCGGCAATGGAAATGCGTTGTTCCTTCGCCATGCGCAAGGAACCTAAATAATAGTCTTTTCCATCGATTTGTCCCTTCATTCCCTTCCCTGACAATTCCTTGACGTTTTGCGCAAGAGCTAGTTCGACCTGTTTCGATTGAGCATAATCGACAATGGCACGGGCTAACGGATGTTTAGAGGGGTGTTCTAACGCAAGAGCAATCCGAAGAAGAGAGTTTTCCTGCCCGGGAATCGAAGGGATGACATCGGTGACAACAGGCTTTCCTTCCGTTAACGTCCCTGTTTTGTCGATGACAACCGTTTGCAATTTTTCTGCCCTCTCCAACGCTGCAGACTCTCTAAAAAGCATTCCCAAACCCGCAGCTTTTCCACTTGCCACCATAATGACCGTTGGAGTGGCTAATCCTAATGCACAAGGACAGGCAATGACAAGGACAGAAACTCCATTAATCAGGGCTTCACTAAAAACACCTCCAAATACCCACCATCCCGCAATTGTCAACAGACTGACAATGACGACAGCGGGAACAAAAATTTCGGAGACTTTGTCGGCGATCCTTTGAATCGGCGCTTTCGAGTTTTGCGCCTCTTCGACAAGCCGAATGATTCCCGCCAAAGCCGTCTCCGACCCTACTTTCTTCGCACGTGCTTTGAGCACTCCCTGTTGGTTTATGGTTGCCGCGAAAATGTCATCGCCCCCTTGCTTGCTAACGGGAAGGCTCTCTCCCGTCAACATGGACTCGTCAACTGTCGATCGGCCATCCATGATTTCTCCATCAACAGGAATGCTCTCTCCGGGACGAACGAGGAAAAGATCGCCCACGACAATGTCTTCAATGGGGATTTCAACGAATTGGCCCTCTCGTTCGACTTTAGCGCTTTTTGGCTGTAGCTTGAGAAGCTCTCGAATCGCTTGAGAAGCCCTCCCCTTGCTAATCGATTCCAGCCAACGCCCTAGCAACACCAGTGTGATGATCATCGCACTTGTTTCAAAGTACAAATGATGAGGGAGCCTCCACAACACCGCGACCAGACTAAAACCATAGGCCGCTGTTGTTCCGATGGCAATGAGTACATCCATATTCGCACTCAAAGCGCGTAGTGAATGAAATAACCCCGCATAAAAGGTCCAACCGCACCAAAACTGCACAGCCGTCGCCAGCAACGCTTGCAACCATCTCGGAAGCTCGCCGGTAAAGCCTAAAAAATTCCCCAGCATCTGGAGGAATAGGGGCAAAGTCAACACAGCTGCCAAGAGAAAGCGCCTAAAATGGCGATAAACATCCCCGACTTTTCCATGATGCGCGTGGGGATCGCCCTCTTTTGAGGGAACTTCTGCATGATAACCGGCCCTGTGGACAGCATGAACCAGACGTTGTTCGGAAACAGGGGGATGAGCATGAACAATCGCTTGAGATGCCGCAAAATTCACTTGAGCGTCGACAACCCCGTCAACCTTGCAGAGCGCATCTTGGATCGCCTTAGAACACGAAACGCAGCTCATCCCTTCGATATGGAGTCTAATCTCTTGTTTTTTCTTCACGAAGCCAATTCTTGAATTTGAACCCTAAAAAATCTCAAAAAAAATGAAAAAATCTGAACGAATAGCAATTTACGGATGGGTTCCTATGTACATTCTCGCCGCCTACACTCGGCACATAAGATTTGCAAACTAACCGACATAGTCTTACTATATTGTTTAATCTATATTTAATGCGAGTTTTTGGTCAAAAATGAATCAAAAGGAAGGAAAACCCAGGCAAAACCCCACACAGTTGCAAGACTCTTGGGTGCAAGGATCCCGGTGGTTGATCAATCACCGCAAGACGATTGCCGTTCTTTTTGTCATCCTCTTTGCCGTTGCCCTCATCGCCTATACATTAACTACAGGGAAAACCACGAAGGCAGAATCAAACTATCTTGTTGCAGAAAACTCCTATACCCTACTGCAAAGCAGCCTGAGGGGAGATCCGAACCCAACGGTTAGAATCGACACGTTGGACACCTTAAAAACCATCACGAATACCTACCCTGAACTGCAGGCAAAATATGACGGTTTCATCGCTCAGCTACTCCTTATTCAGGACAAGGTTGAAGAGGCGGCAGCATTTGCCGAACGGGCACTGAACCGAACCGCTAAAGACCGCCTTCCCCCTTATGCGGATTTCACTCGTACGACATTGCTCATTGCCCAAGGCCGGCACGAAGAGGCGTTAAAACAAGCCAATGCTCTTAAAAACCTGATGATTCAACAAGCAACAACTTTTCCCGACGATGGAACAGCCAAAAATTTTGGCGATCTTCTTTTTGCCTACAATCTGTTTCGCATTGCTATGTTAAACCGGCTGATGGGAAATGCAAAACAAGAAAAAGAGGCTTGGGAAGAGTGGCAATCCTATGCGCACGCCCACAATAAGAAGGCCGCCATCATCAACCCGGAGGCTTTTTCTCAGCTTAGCCAACAAATCGGAGAAGGAAATTTCAGACTCGGCGACTACATAAAAGAAAGAGAACAGCGGCTAGAAAGAAGTTGAACGATAGGAGCCCGTTACGCTCGGGTGTGTTTCCGATTCGATGAGTGCGTGAATAATGACAACCCCCCGCCTTAAGGCGGGGGGTTTTTGGATTTAAAAACCCCCTCCCTTAAGGGAGGGGGTTTCCGGTTAGGATAAAGGGAATAGCTGCTCGTTAAGCAGATGATAGCCGCTTGCTGCGTAAACAATATGGCTTGAAAATTTTTTTTTCAGCTGATAGCATTTAAGCAGCGGTTCTTTGATTCATTTATTCATAGGCCGCGCCAATACGTTTGACCTGAAACCAGTGGGACGATAGGAGCAAAAAAGGAGGTGACGCAGGACTGCGATGCTCGAAACCACGATCTTCGGGGAAGGAAATTTTTGTCTAGAAAATAAGCTCGCTCGGGAATCATTCGTGAGTGAGAATGAAACATAAGAGAAAAATGATCAAGCTTTTAGGTTACAGGTTAAGCCAATTTCGCGAGGTTTTGCACCTATTGCTTGAATCCTAAAGGATATCGTTATGATGATAAATCAAGATATTCATGTGGATGTGTAGCTT
>JBAUVX010000176.1:0-1905 GCA_049583465.1 Waddliaceae bacterium
AGGGAGTTTTTACTAACACCAATGACATGCGCCACCTTTTTTATTGAATGCCGGCCACACATTTTAACCGCTTTTTCCCAAAAGTGTTTAGGATACCTTACCCGTTTTCTTTTGCCTCGATAGCGAAAAAAGTCTTGAGCAAGATTATCGAATTCCTGACACATGATGCACTCCTTCTTAGGTGAAATTTCTTAGAATTTGGACATCACTTTATCAGGGTTGCCTAGATCAAGTTGCGCAAAACATTCGAAGGCTCACCCATAGGCCGTTTGGAAAAATCTGGAATTTTCAAACAAACCATAGACCGTTTGGGCAAGAAGGTAAAGATGATGAATCTCGATCTCAAGATGATGCATATTGAACTCAAGATTGATTTCAACGCCAGGAATAGCCTCTTTGAGTTTAGCTCGACCCTCATTGGTGATTTGTGTACATTCGCAGAGATCGAGTTTTTTCAGTTGTTTCAATTTGGCAAGGTGTGCAAGACCTTTATCAGAGAGTTGAGGGCAACCCGCGAGAAATAGCTCTTCTAGTTGTTCCCATTCGGCGATGCGGGCAATGCCTTCGTCGGTAAATTCTTTGCAGTAAGAGAGCGTTAGGGATCTGACCACACCCGTTCCATTTACCAATGTTTTTAGGTCTTCATCCGTTACGGGAAAATAGGATAGATGCACTCTCTGAAATTTCTTTTCGATAACCAAGAGAATCGCCTCTTCGGTTGTTTTACAGCCAAGTGATCCCAAACGCACCACGCTATTTCGCATTCCGCGCATGCTCGTCGCCCGTTTGATCGCTACGTTCCACGTTTTAGAAACTCGATGAAGGGGTCTTTGCTCTTTTGGTTTTAGAAATTCAAAAACTCTTTGCAGTGCATCACAGTCAAGTACATAACTTTCGGTTGTTTTACAGCCAAGTGATCCCAAACGCACCCCGCTATTTTGCATTCCGCGCATGCTCGTCGCCCGTTTGATCGCTACGTTCCACGTTTTAGAAACTCGATGAAGGGGTCTTTGCTCTTTTGGTGTTAGAAATTCAAAAACTCTTTGCAGTGCCTCACAGTCAAGTACATAACTTTCGGTATATTGATAATCTTCTTGCATTTCGTCATATTTCGTTGGCGATAAGAAAGAACTTATCCAATTTACGATGCCCTCCATCATTCCCATTTTTTAAACTTCCTTGTTATCATTAAATTGTTAAAACATGCCGATTAACTAAAGACTAGATTGGATGTTGAACCTATCTCACTAAACCATTTTTGCCGATTTCTTGCCTCTTGGGCTGATTTTGCGCTCAATTTTTCACTCAACTTTCATAAGTTGAGATCAAAATTCATCACAAAATCGGCTGAAAATCGTTTAGTGAAATAGGTTCTTATACCACAAACGAACATTGGCCGGCAACAACGAACACTATACAACAGCAATTCTCAACCAGTATAATTTCACCATAACCGGGAAACGCGCCATTTTTTCAGGACAGCAATTTTCATCCGGTTCCGCTGACGCAAATCCGGTTCTTTTGTAATCAGATCTATCCTCTCCTCTAAATAGGCATCTCTTACAAGTTAGGGGACACAAACTTTGAAAACCCAAGACATCACAGCCTTTCATGAAGTATCAAACCCCTTCAGCGAGATACAGCCGAGGTGAATTGGGCAAAATCATCGGAAAACTGATAGAATTTGCATATTCGATAACGATATCTGATCGGCCTGTGCGATGACCTGATGCATCAGTAATATCCCCGCTGCCAATCCTAAAAGGCGGCGCGATCACATTAACCCCATGGGCGAATTGTTAATGCGTTATGAGACCTTCAAACTGTAAAGGCTCGTTGCCTAATTCCATATTCAGTTTGACACACACCGTATGAGCTAGCAATTTTCTCCAAAATCGAGAAGCC
>JBAUVX010000177.1:0-2515 GCA_049583465.1 Waddliaceae bacterium
GGCTTCTCGATTTTGGAGAAAATTGCTAGCTCATACGGTGTGTGTCAAACTGAATATGGAATTAGGCAACGAGCCTTTACAGTTTGAAGGTCTCATAACGCATTAACAATTCGCCCATGGGGTTAATCATTAAATTTAAAACGGAGCCAAATTGCAAAAAGAGGGTCATCAAATATTACAGTTCCTCTGCTTGCCCCCTCTTCATCAAGAATCTCTTTATCCTTAAGCGACTTAATTGCCGAAGATAATGCCGGGCTACTAGAAATTTCGTACTTTGCTAAATGTTCTTTTGCAAAAATCTGCTTACCTTCAGTAGCTGCAAGACGTAGGGTTCTTTGCTGTGTAGGTGTTAAAGAAGCAAGTAGTGTTTGATATGCGTAGGCATTTTGTCTAACCACGATATTTAATGCTTTTTCTACTTCTTCATTAGCAACTTGATTTATGCCAAGCGCAACGAGATGGAAGCAAACCATTTGTACATAGTTTGGGGTATCTTGAACTAATTTTCTAAGGTGGTAAACAGCTCCTGCATCACAATTGATTTCAACACTCTTAAACCGTTCGATTATCCAAGATGTAAATTCATCTCCAAATGCGGGGAATTCAATCGGCTGGCAAAATCTGTACAAGGGTCGGCCAGGGTTATTAAGCATTTCAGAAATCACGCTCCTCCGTGATCCGGTAAATAAAAAAGAAGTCGTTCGCAATTGTTGCATATGAGTACGCAATGTAGCCTCCAGCCAACCGTTATCTCCAATTTCAGCAATTTTTTGGAATTCATCAATAACAAAGAGCAAGCCTGTACCTAACTTTTCTAATTCGGAGAGGACATCTTGAATGATCTCTTTGACATCCTTTTCTGAAGGGGTTTGCATGTCGAGGGACAGATCAAAAGAAGGCTGCCCTGTGCTTGAATCAACCTGTGTACTTATTTTAGGGCGAACTTTTGCGATAGCTTGAAACATAGATTTAAGAGTCTTGCCCCATTTTTGTTTGGACTTTAGCCCTCGAAGAACTTGATGGAGGAAATCCTTATGGGATGTGATATTAAGCACATCGATATACAAATATGGTTTAGCTTCAGCATCATATTTTTTCAGCAAATTTAATATGAAAGATGTTTTTCCAAACCGCCTTGGACCAATCAGTACTACGGGTATGCGATTATCGAGAAATTGAGATACTGCATTTTCAAGTTGAGGACGGGGAAGATAAAACTCCTTCTCAACAGGATCGCCGAATTTAAAAGGATTAGTCGGAATTATCATCTATCAATAGATAACAGATTTATTTGTTATTGACAAGAAAAAATTGGTGGAATCTAACAATTTTATTACATATTGAAAGGTGGGGAGGGCAAAGTTTGATCGTCAGATGGCTAGCGAGCTAAACGAAAGCCTGATTGGGTTGTGCACCCTCATTTGTGTGTCGCAAAGATGCCTTCTAGCAAACCGGGGAAGCCGAGAACAATGATTGCTGTCTTGAGCCCAATGCCTTAATAGGGCACGCTGTGGTTCTAACGAGGGGGAAGCTGGGTGACCAGTCCCTCTACTCACTGTTAAAATAATGCATAAAGGAGCCGCTTGCAAAACAACCGGGGTTTGAATCATTTTGGGAATAGCCACTCGACTCCCACTGTAAAAAAATCATAGCCGGCGCATTGGCCGGGACGTCTGATGATGGAAGGTTCGTTATTGTCTAATTCCTGGATGTAGCGGGCAGTGTTTTTAGGTCCAAAAATATGGCCGTATGAAACGACTGCATTAATACATCTGGTGATGAGAAAGCCTGCTCCGACGACCAGCTCGGGATAAATGTTATAAAAGCGATACCGATAGGTGGCATAAGGTCCTTGAAAAGATGTCTGCGGGTTTCTTGAGGAATAAAAGCTTCCCTCCTTCAAATTCATTTTTATCCAAGCGGCCCCAAATTTGGTAAAAAAGTTCAACCCGGTACAATGTTGATAACGAAGGGTTAACAAAGCATCCCAAGCGTAGGAGCGCACCTGCCTAAAAGGAGTCCGGCTATCCTCTAACCCCTCGCCAACGTTTAGTTCTCCAATATATCGGTCATTTTTTCTTCCCAGATTGCGATACCCCGCCTCCAAGCCTAGGAACCAACAAGAATAGACAGGCACTTGATAGCCTGCATAACCATGCCAACGAAAATTTTGCCGTTTCGTTTTTATCGTACTGACCTCGCCATAAACATTGGGTTGTCTAGAAAAATCAGAAAAAAGTTGAAGGAGGCTATTTTGGGGGAGATTCGTAACGGTATACTGCAACTCTCCTCCTAAATAAAAATTTCCCGAAAAAAAGCACCCTCTTGATGGAGTACAATGGCCGCATACCGGGAAATCGGAAAGTATTTCTTCCGAGGCTTGCGTGTAGGAAACTCCGAAAAGAAGGCATAATGCAACACACACAAATAATTTTACCTTCTGATCTACACCCATCGATATCTCCTATTCTTTAGACCAATTTCAAGAAAGTTAATGATAGAGAAACAAGTAATT
>JBAUVX010000178.1:0-11553 GCA_049583465.1 Waddliaceae bacterium
GCCCCAAGAAGAAGAGCAGAAGGAGAATTTTGCAGATTTTGCAGGAAAGAGGGGTTTACACATGATCGAGATTTTTCCTAGATAAGGTGAACAAGGCCGCCACAGACCAAGCTTCGATTTTATAACCCACTTAGAATCAAAAATCTATTGAAATCGCCTAGCGCAAAATGCGGAACTTGGGCTATAGTGAAAATGAAGACCTAATTTAAAACAGAAACCACCTCTAAATTTTCATGGAAATCCAACCCAAGGATGAGGGCGGGGAACATCCCGATCGTCCTTTAGAATGTAGTGAGTGCAAAAAGCCCATTGAAGTGCATTATACTGAGATTGTGGGCAAGACGGAAACACGTACCGGAATGTGTGCAGATTGCCCGCAATTACGCCGACGATTACACGGAGTAGCGTATGGGAACGAGATGGGTTTCATCGAAGGAAAAAAGACCGGACTTGTTTGTGGTGAATGCGGGACGACGTTGGATAGAATACGGGTCGGGCATATCGTCGGCTGCAGTCATTGCTATGAAGTTTTTAGCGATGTACTGATCGAAGAAATGCTTGTCTTAAAGAAAATCTCTCCCACCTTCACAAGCAAACCTAAATCCGGTCTTCTATATGTCGGACGCACGCCGGGAGAAAAACATGGCATTAGCCCCTCTCTTCGACTCATCGCACTTAACGAAGCCCTTGAAGATACATTAAAGAGAGAAGACTATGAACAGGCAGCATGGTTGCGAGATCAAATCAAAGAATTGACGGGGGAATCGGAGGATACGAGTGATAAAGAATAATAAACTTTCTCTTCTCTATCAAGAAATGCCATGGACCAATAACGAAAATAATATTTGGTTAGCCACGACATTAAACCTTTATCGTAATCTCGAGAAATTTCCTTTCCCGATAAAACTGGAAAAAGATCCTCGCCATCAAATCATCTCTTTGGTTAGCAAGAGACTTCTTCATTCCCAGCACTTGGTCCATCCTTTTCTCATAAGGGCAGAGGAGATGAATCCACTGCAGAAAGAATACCTCGTAGAACATTTTCTTTGCACTCAAAGCTTTCAACAAGCCCACTCCGGAGAAGCATTCATTCTCGATGAAACGGGGAGATTTCTAGCTACTGTCAATGTCGGCGACCACCTTCACTTGCAAATGATTGACTGCCGAGGAGAGATTGAACCTGCTTGCAATCATTTGATAAAAATCGAAACAGAGGTGGGAGAATCCATTAATTATTCTTTTTCTCCAAAATTCGGGTTTTTAACATCCAATATTGCCGACTGCGGCATCGCCTTCGTTTTAACCGTTTATCTCCAGCTATCGGCACTCATCCATACCGGATCGATTGACCAAACCTTTCATCGAATGAAACAGGAGGCGTTGACGATCGCGGGAATCACCGGCGACCCGGAAAAAATCATCGGAGATATTTATGCAATATCCAATCATTTCACTCTTGGTCTAACCGAGGAAAATGTCATCTCTACCATGCGGCTCTTGCTAACAAAACTTCTCGTCGAAGAAAATAGTCAAAGAACTCGACTTCATCGCGAGGAGAATGCAGAGGTTAAAGACAAAGTGAGCAGAGCGTATGGTTTACTCGTTCACTCCTATCAATTGGAAGCAATTGAAGCACTTGATGCGATAAGCCTTTTGAAACTGGGTGTTGATTTGGGCTGGTTGAAGGGGATCACTTCCATGGAGTTAAACCGCCTTTTTTTTAATTGCAGGCGAGCACATTTATTATCTCATCATGATCAGGATATTCTCCCGGAAGAGATCGCTCATAAGCGGGCAGAATTTATCCATGAGGCCCTAAAAAATGCGAGCCTAGTCATCTAAAATGACGCACAACCCGGGTTAGGACTCAAAGGTCTTCATGCGATTGCTTTAGACTTTGCAGAGGCTTTGGTGGTTAAACGTGATTTTGTACGACTGGCTTTGTTTAACTTAAAAATCCCCTTTTTTACCCCCTTGTCCAGCAGCTTATAGACGGAGTTGAGGGATTCTTGGGTGCCCAGTTCTTCACTTTTGTTTAGCTCATCTTCGAACTTGCGGATCGCTGTTCTGACTCGAGATTTGAAGATTTTATTCTCGAATCGCCTCTTTTTATTTTGAAGATCTCTTTTTTCTGCAGTGGGCCGTTTTTTCCTTTTTTTTTCTTCTGTTTCTTTTGCCATTTATTCCTCTGGTGTTTAGAATACGAAAAAGATTATACCGAATATGCGGATAATTCGTCAAAATTTATTAACCTTGACTTTGCACAATTTTTGGACGAAGATGCCGGAAGAGGCAAAATCCGGCGTAATGAATTTTTCAGGATGGGTATTTACTACCCATCCTGAAAAACTCATTTAGCCGGATGAAGTTTCTCTCTGCAGATGAGTTCAGAAATTTTGCAAAGTCGAGTTAACCCCCGGTTGCCATCGTTCATGAGCAAGAATCAAGTTTGGTTGGTTTTTCTTGCAATAATGGCTGTGATCGTCCTTGGGTTCACGGGAAAAACCGGCTATCGGTGGCGTCAGTATGTGGTCCAAAATTTCCACACAATGCCTTCGGATCTTCAATGGTCGATAAAGGAAAAATCAAGCGGTCGCTATTTCTTGCGCGCTTCATATTGGTACCAAGTGAAAGGAAAGGGCTATGAAGGAAAAACAGATGTTTTTCAACCCCTATTCAGAAACCCGGAAGCCGCCCAAAAAATGATTGCCGACAATTCGAAAAAGCAATGGACCGTTTGGTATCATCCTCAACATCCGGACCGGTCTACTATTGTCAAGCAATATCCTCTTAAACTGACAATCTATACCGTCATCCTGTGGGGGATTATGATGTATTTTGTTTGGCTGGGATTTTTCGTAAAAAAACGCGGGTTTTGAACAGGAAAATGAATCACGAACAGGCCATTTCTCTGAAAAACCAAACACCAGAGGGAATCCCCCTTGAAGCCACGTTCCTTCCTGACAAGGGGATGAACTTGATCAGCTACAGGCGGGGAGAGGTCGAAATCATTGACCAATCGACACGGCCCGATTTTGAAAGGCGGTTTGCCGGGTTGGGCCCGATCATCGGCCCCCACTTTCATCATCGAAAGCCCCACCTGATTCCCGACATTTCCAACGAGGAGCAGTTCCCGCACATTGCCATCTGTCGTGAAGAAAAACGCTCCGACCCCTTCTCTCATGGCGTTGGCCGGTATGCTCCTTGGAGTGCGGAGGCTACAGAGAACAGCATTCATGCCGCCCTTTCGGGAAAAGAGACGTGGAATGACGTTCCTCTTGCCGCAATTGAAGGACAAGACTTTCAGATGCACTTTGACGTAGAGTTAACGCCTGCAGGGTTGCAGCTCCACTTGTCAGTGGTCAGTGAGGCAGATTCCATTGTAGGAATCCATTACTATTATCGTCTTCCCCAGGAGAGAGGCACAGTGCGCTCCCAAGTGCAGAATGCTTATATTGTGAATGATGTCAAAAAGCCCCTCCCTTCTGATTGGAGTTTCGACTCTCGGCATATCTTGACTTATGAACTCAACCAAGATACCGATTTCACTTTTTTCCCCTACCCGAATCCCTTAAAAGGAGAGATCATTCTCAATACAACAGAATATCAACTCGTGACAACTTATGACAATGATTCTCAAGAAAACTCTTGGCAACTCTGGCATCCTCATGGAGCTTCTTTTGTTTGCATTGAACCGGTCAGCTCCCAAGATCCTCGCCACCCGAATTTAACTGTAAGTTCTATTAAAATCCGGCTCGAGATTTTAGAGTGTGTCTAGAACGCCGCCAACGGGGCAGACACAACTATTTGGGTTTTAATGAGAAATTTGTATTATATACACATTCAAACTCAAGAATTGGATTTGGGCAACGCGAAAGCTCCCGCGATCGTCCAAGCCCGGAGCTTTGGCGCAGCCGAAATCCCAATTCTTGGATTTGAATGTGTATAGTAGCGGTGACGACCCGTAACGCATGCCTCGATGCTCAAAATGTTAAAACGATCACAATTTCGCCTTGATTTCTCCGGTATCATTATTCTCCTTTACTTCCTGCCGACTTTCCTTCTCAGCGTACTTCCCTTCAACCGTTTAGGTACTTTATTCTTTGGTTTTTTTCTTTCTTGCTGCGGCTCCACCGTCATTTTTTTCCTCTTGCGTCAATGGGAGGGAGTGCTCTCTCGGGGCAGCACCGCAACCCCGACAGAATCATCCGACCCTTTTCACTCCAAGGAAAATTTTCAGGAACTTGAAAAAGCCTTCAGATCGGCACAAGAAAAATATCAGGAATTGAAAGTCAAGTTCGATCAAGCCATAGGGGAGCTGGAAACAGTTAAAAAGGAACAAGAAGAGTCAGAGCATCAGATTCAACGTGTTAATCAGGAACTTAAAGCTTATCAATCAACTAGCGAAGAGGAAACGAAAAGGAAAACTGTGATCTTGAGTGAATATCAAGAGACGATCAATCAACAGAGGGAAGTCATCGAGAAAAAACAAAAAACCATTTCCGAACAAGAGGGGATCATTCGAGATCTTAACTACGAAGTTAAAACCCTTCTTCAGCTTGCCGAAATGACGAAAGACTCCCCCGAAGAATCTGAAATGGAAATGGAAGGGAATGAGACTATTGCCTCGTACCCGTCCTCTAAGGCCTCCGGGCCGCATTCTCAAGTTAAATTGTCTGAAGATGCTTCATCCCAACTCAAACGGTGCATCGATATTGCCCAAAAAATCACCGGCTCCAGCCACTTTGGAAAGGGTAATTCCCGATTCAAAGATTTACCTATCGATCATTATGCCCTCGATTTACGCCGTCTGTTTGATTCTCTTCACAGTGAAAATGCTTGCACAGTGTTTGTCTATTCGCAAAAAGAAAATCGACTCATTTTTGCCAATCATCAAACAAAGCATTTACTTGGCTGGAGCCCGGAAAAATTTATTCAAAATTTCCCCCAATATATTGAAGAAGGGGAAAAAGAATGGAAAGAAAGCTTAAACTTATTGTCGACACACTCGGAAGCCGCCCTCCGTCTGCTGATGAAAACTCGGACCGGTCAGAATGTCCTTGTGCATTGCAATCTGGGAGTGATCCCGACGGGAATTTTCCGCCGCCACGTCATCGGCGTTCTCTATCCGGCTTAAAACCCGGGTTTAAACTCGCCCCGGCAAGCTTTTTCCAAGAAAATTTGGAAAGCGGCCAGATAAGGACGGGCAATAAACCGATAAAACCATTGGGAAAACAAACCGCGCCGCTTCTTACTTTTTTTCGACCACCGCTCCGCTTCCCAAGCGGCAGCTTTTCGGCAAATATCGTTCAATGCGGGATTAGAGCTAAGGCAGCAATCAAGAAGGTCTCTTCCAAAATACAGCGGCCATTGTTCCAGGCGGTTGATGACGATTGTTGGGATCGGCCGATCGGAGATTGCTTTCTTGCGGTTTATCCATTTTGGCTGCGAAAGAGTGATGGGGAAGGGCTTGTGCATGCGGTAACGCCGTCCTTTTACAATCACGTCAACTTGATCGTAGAAATATCCTCGTCCCTCAGCATCCATATTGGTAAAATAATGCGGTGATGTGCGCAATGCTCTCTCTGCTGCCGTCACTTTGCGTCGGTTGAAGCGCTTGTCATGAAGAATCCACACCACTTGATACCCCAAAGAGGCATAGTCTTCATTTCTCTGCTTTACCTCTTCACCGGAAATTCCCGAACACTGCACTTCGAAGATGAGGTGTTTTTCTTCCCATACAGCATCGGCAATGCGCCCAATTTGCGGAAAGATTTTCTCCAGCACACACTGCTCATTTGGTAAGAGGCGCTGTAAGGATTTCTGTACTTGGATGTGGATAAGGCTCTTTTTGCTTTGGCTGCATTTTGAAATCGGCTGCAAATGGAAAAAGTGCTGTTGTCGATGCTCTCCTCCCCGCCGTCGAACCGGGTTTCTGCATTCCAAGCAAAAATAGTCGTGCTGCTTTTTAGCATCGGTAATGGAAACGATCCGATTGTTCTCGTCAAAAGCATAGAGTTGCATGGGCGGAATAACCGTTCAATAGGCGTGAATGCCGGCTTTTTCCATTATTTTGTATCTTAAACTTGAATAAAAGGTCTATCTCAATTAAAAAAAAAATGACTCAACTTTGCTAAATTGAGTCTTGACATATAGTGAATGTTTGGGAGATACTAATTGCACCCGCGGTTTTCTTGCATATCTTGCGTGCTCCAGGTTTATTCTCTTTATCAAAAGATCAAACCATGAAATTAACCCCCTCTCCGGTTACCCAAAATAGTAGAAAAGGATGAAAAAAAACGAAGAACAAGCGGTTCTGCCTCAACAACATCAACAGAAGGTTGATGATCTTGTTGCGATTGCCAAGGACCAAGGATATATCACCTATGAGGAGATCAACGAGATCCTCCCCATGACCATTGACACTGCGGATCAAATCGATCAGGTGTTGATCTTTCTCAGCGGAATGGACGTTCAAATACTTAACCAAGCGGAAGTTGAACGCCAACGAGAACGGAAAAAGGAGACCAAAGAGCTGGAGGGAATCCCTAGAAGGGTTGAAGGGGCTCCCGATGATCCTGTTCGCATGTACTTGAAAGAAATGGGGTCGGTTCCCCTCCTTTCTAGAGAGGAGGAGGTAGAAATCTCAAAAAGAATCGAGAAAGCGCAGTGGCAAGTGGAAAGAATTATCATGCGTTTCCGCTATTCTACTCGGGAGGCGATCTCGATTTCTCAATACCTGATTGCCGGCAAAGAGCGCTTTGACAAATCGATCACAGAAAAGGAAATTGAGAATAAACAAGAATTTCTTACCCTTCTTCCAAAGATTTGTGACCTCCTCATTGAGGAAGATACCCTTCTTAAGGATTTTCTTATTGAGCTGGATAGGCCCGGTCCGGCAAAAGCACAACAAGCGGCTCTTTCCGAAAAAATTGAAAAATGCCGTATTCGCACTCAAGCATATCTCCGCCGATTGCACTGCCGTCACAATATTATTGAAGATTTTAGCGAAGTCATCATGGAAGCTTATGGTCGCTTTCTCCAGCTGGAAAGAGAGATCCTGGAATTAACACCCCGAGCAGAAAAGAACAGGTATGCTGCTGCTAAACTTGCTGCCGGCAAGCGAAAATTAAAAAAGAAAGAATTATCAGCCGGCCGTAGTTTAGATGAGTTCAAAAAAGACGTGCGCATGCTGCAACGATGGATCGACAAAAGCCAGGAAGCCAAAAAGGAGATGGTGGAGTCCAATTTGCGGTTAGTCATTTCCATTGCTAAAAAATACACAAACCGCGGTCTTTCCTTTCTCGATCTTATTCAGGAAGGGAACATGGGCCTGATGAAGGCCGTTGAGAAGTTTGAATATCGCCGCGGATATAAGTTCTCCACTTACGCGACCTGGTGGATACGGCAAGCGGTCACGCGCGCCATCGCAGACCAAGCGCGCACCATTCGTATCCCCGTCCACATGATCGAAACGATCAACAAGGTGTTGCGCGGGGCAAAAAAGCTGATGATGGAAACCGGAAGGGAGCCCACTCCCGAAGAACTTGCTTTAGAACTCGGCCTTTCAGCTGAACGGATTCGGGAAATTTACAAGATCGCTCAACATCCGATTTCTTTACAAGCAGAGGTTGGGGATGGGGGAGAGAGTCAGTTTGGAGACTTTCTCGAAGATACAACAGCCGACTCCCCCGCAGAGGCCACCGGGTATACGATACTTAAAGACAAAATGAATGAAGTCCTCGAGACCTTAACGGATCGCGAGCGAAAAGTGTTGATTCAACGTTTCGGTCTTCACGATGGAAAACCAAAGACCTTAGAAGAGGTGGGGGTGGAATTCAATGTCACGCGAGAGAGGATTCGACAAATAGAAGCAAAAGCGCTAAGAAAGATGCGCCATCCCACACGATCCAAACAGCTCAAAGCGTTTCTCGATTTACTCGAGGTAGAATGACATCCGAAAGGAAATCTTGTTGTCTCGATGTAAAAAAAGCTCTAAGCGTTCTACAGCCGGGAGGTTCCCTTAGCCAACTTTTGCACAGCTATGAACCCCGCAAGCAGCAACAAGAGATGCTGCGTGAGATCCTCGAGGCCTTTCAGAACGGCCGCATTGCTTTAATTGAAGCAGAAACGGGCATAGGCAAGAGCATTGCCTACCTTATTCCCGCAATATTGTGGTCTGTGCAAAGCAAAGAGAGGACCTTGATCTCCACGAATACCATTACACTTCAAGAGCAATTGCTAAACAAAGATATTCCCTTGGCTATGCGTGCACTTGATGTGCAGGGCAAAGCGGTCATTGTCAAGGGAATGCAGAATTATCTTTGCTTGCGGAGACTGGAAGAGACGGGTAAAGAAAAATTGACGCTGTCCTGCCGGGAAGTGGAAGAAGTGGAGCGGATAGAAGGGTGGGCAGAGCAGACCAAAGATGGATCGCTATCCGATTTATCCTTCACCCCGTCGCACAAAACATGGGAAAGGATTCGCGCCGAGGGCGATGCTTGCAATTACAGAAAATGCCCGTTTTTCGAAAAGTGCCATTTTTTTAAAGCGCGGAAGGAAGCTCAGGACGCACAACTCTTAGTGACGAATCATTCCATGCTTTTCGCTGATCTAGTCTTTCGAAAAAAGGGAGAGGATGGAGGAGGATTGCTTCCCGATTATAATCGCGTGATTCTCGATGAGGCCCACAACCTTGAAGATGCTGCGACTGAATTTTTTGCCGATAAGGTTTCTCATACACAGCTCTTGCGATTGATGGGAAAAGCCGGCTCCGAAAGGCAAGGGAAACTTGCCCTCCTCCGAGAGAAGATTCATTATCACTATCGGGCCAATCGCTTAAAAGAGGTTGAGGCAATTTACACACTCTTGAGCCTCGATTTGCCGGCAATGCGGTTAAACATCTTGCAGCAAATGAACGATTCCTTTCAGGCATTGACTCGATTTCTACAAAGCGTTCTTCAAAAAGATAGTGTCTGCGATGAAGAAGCAAAAGTACGCATTTTGCCAAAACATCTAGTCCATCCCATGTGGAAGGATGAAATTGAAATATCTGTAGGGCACCTCATCAAGGAGGGGAGACGATATGCAAATTGCCTTCTTCAGCTCGGTTCTCAAATTTCCAACCTCAAAGATCAGCAGCTCGATCAAAAAACAGGACATCTCTGTCTTGAGATCACAGCTTTAGCCAATCGACTGCAAGAAGCCTGGGGAAATTTGGAGAGATTTCTTTCGGCGGAATCCTTTTCCACTCATATTCGCTGGATTGAAGTTCAACCGTTGAAGACGTTGACAAATCTTCACTTGATCAACGCAAAATTGGATATTTCCCATTTGTTAGCGGATATGCTCTTCAACACATTTTCTACGACAGTTCTCTGCAGCGCAACGATGACAACAAATCGTCGTTTTGCATTTTTTCGGGAAAGGATGGGCATAGCACCCGAACTTATCCCAAAAAAGCATGTGACAGAAAACATTT
Organism: Waddliaceae bacterium; assembly: GCA_049583465.1. Classification (GTDB taxonomy): domain Bacteria; phylum Chlamydiota; class Chlamydiia; order Chlamydiales; family Waddliaceae; genus JBAUVX01. The sequence goes on from JBAUVX010000178.1 coordinate 9,482, forward strand.
ACCCCTCCCCCTTCAATTATGAAAAACAGGCATTGTTAGTTGTTCCTCTTGATATGCCTACCCCGAACCACCCCGATTTCATCCGGGCCGTTTGTGAAAAGATTTGGCAATCTGTTTCTGCGAGCCGGGGCAATGCTTTTGTTCTTTTCACCTCATACTCTATGTTAAAGCAATGTCATGCGCAACTTGCCTCTCGATTTGCATCCTGCCGCATTCCTCTTTTGCTGCAAGGAGAAGATAATCGAAAAGTTCTCGTCCAAAAATTTAAAACTCTACGATCTTCCGTTCTTTTTGGAACCGATTCTTTTTGGGAAGGAGTCGACGTTGCAGGAGAAGCCTTGAGATGCGTCATCATAGTCAAGCTCCCTTTTAAAGTGCCCACTGAGCCGATGACCGAGGGGCGGATGGAAGCGATAAGAGCTAAGGGGAAACATCCTTTTTTAGAGTATACGGTGCCCCAGGCCATTGTGAGGTTCAAACAAGGCTTCGGCCGGCTCATCCGCCATCAATACGATCGGGGCTGCATCGTTTGCCTTGATTCTCGGCTTGCGACGAAAAGCTATGGCCGACTTTTTCTCAATAGCCTTCCACCCTGCCGGCAACTCGTTGTTGAAGGGGGCATGATGCAGCAAAAGATGGAAGAGTTTTACAAAAATACCTATCATCTCACAAAAAAAGTTAGGCATTGACAAAATACGCTAATATAATGTAACCTAACTTTATTATAAAATAGCTAATTTTTATGAAGTTATGTTTGAAGCCGTAAACCGCTACCTAAATCCGTTTAAAGGTCTATTTTTATCTCCGGATGGTCCCGGAGATGCACCTAATTCTCAATGCATCCGTGTGCAACATTATGCACGAGAGTTCTTTGAAAGACTCTATAGCATATACAAAAGAAATTACATCGGAGATATCGGATCGATCTTGAAAAGAGCGCTGAAAATCCGTGTGTTGACCAAGCCGAAGCTCCAAGCCCAATGGGGAAATTGGGTGCCGAGGCTGGGGCTTTTGAGAGGGATTTCTTGCTGCGAAGCCATCGCATCTATTCCGAAAGCCTATCGAAAGTGGGAAGATAGCCGAAAATTCCAACATGTGGTTAAAGATACTGAAGGGGTTTTTTTTGCTACCTTGTCTTTGTGTTTAGTGCCTGCGGATGTTCTTGATTCGTTTGCGACGACTTGGCAATCGCTAAATCAATTAGGTTTGTTCTCAAAAATCGGCATATTGAATCGGCTTTCTCTTCTTGCGGCTGTCGGGTTGCTCTCCGCTCTATCGATTAAAGAAGGTTACCTTGTTTTTCGCCAATACTGTTTTCTTCATGGTCTGGCAACAGAAGTGACAGAGGAGAATTATGCCCAGCTGCTGAAAACTTTCGAAGAGATGGATCTAACCCCCGCTGAAAGAGGAGAAAACCTCAATGAGAGAAAAATTACCATCCTCTCGGATCGGAAGAGAAACATGCTGGAGCGGGTGTCGGATGAAAAGGTCGTCACCCTTATGAAAAATCTTCAAGAAGATATCAAGGAGAGAGAAAACTGGGATACTGTCAATAAAGGGTTGAAAGATATGCGAACCTTAATGGTGCGCAAAATGTGGATTGGAGCCAACAACGCTTTGTGGAATGGAGCTTTGGCAGCTACCTTGGCTGCAGAATCGGTGTTATCCGGAGTGTTCATCCAGTCGGTGTTATTGATTAGAACCTCGATATTCCTGGTGCGAAAGCTCTGTTTGGCTTATGAGATGCACCTATCCGGTTTGAGTCTCGAACCGAAGTATTTTAAGAAAAACATGGGTGCTCGCGCTGAGCCATCCTGAGACCCTAATCGCCGCCCAAACCTCAGCTAGGGATGCCGGAGCACGGCATCTATGCACATTTAAATTCAAGAATTGGGATTTCGGCGTCGCCAAAGCCGCGGGCTTGGACGATGGCAAGAGGTTTAATATTAACCCCATGGGCGAATTGTTAATGCGTTATGAGACCTTCAAACTGTAAAGGCTCGTTGCCTAATTCCATATTCAGTTTGACACACACCGTATGAGCTAGCAATTTTCTCCAAAATCGAGAAGCC
>JBAUVX010000179.1:0-16641 GCA_049583465.1 Waddliaceae bacterium
CTCTGTGTCTCTGTGTTTTACACTAACAACCATGCTTTAAATGAGTGGTGAAACTAGTACCTGCGCATTATCAACCGAAATCGCAAAATCGCAATTCGCCCATGGCGTGAATAGAGGATTTTGTATCGGATTTCGTATTCCGCGTCTTATTCTTGCAAATGTAGGCTTCAAGAATCAAGGCTATCATGTTTGAGCTATCTGCTATGATGTGTCTATTAATTGAGCATAAGGCCGAGCACCCTGTATGATTGCTCGATAAAGTGCCGCTCATGAGGTGATAACATAAAACTCAAAAAAGCCCCTAATACCTCTCCATAAGCGTGATTTTTTAGATGTTAATTTTTTTGCTTATTTAGCCCAGTTAGCCGGATGAGCCAAATATGTCTTATCTTTCCAACATCCCTTCGGGAGAGGTCAGTACAACAAATCTCGGAGGCCATCTGGGAATCGATCACAAGACCGCGGCGCATTATTTGCAGATATTGAACGATGTGGGTTTGGTGCGAATGGTATATCCTCAAGAAGGAAGCTCTACAATCTGCCTATTTGGTAAAGGACGACATCCTCTACCCTTACGGGAAATCTCTCCCGCTCCATTATTTCGGCTTTCTGTACTAGTGCTCTGTCAAGCTTAAATTAAGGGATTGGGCCGCGCGAAAGCTCCCGGGGTTGAACGATCGTAAAAGGGATTTTATTGACAATACTACCCCTTTTACGATCGTACAACCTCGGGGCTTTGGCGCGGTCCAACTCCTTAATTTAAACTTGACAGAGCACTAGGAAGGCAAGGAAAAGAAGAGGTCATATTTAATGAATATCACCCCCTTTCTTCCTTGCCTTCCTAGGGAGAAAATCATCTCAAAGAAAGCCATTCGAAATTTGACGACACCCTCTAGAAGGGGCGTTGTTACACAAATCACTAACGCTGAAGGTTTATGCTGAAGATATTCAAAAGATGGGTGGATCATATTTTCTGAATTTAGTAAAATTTTCACGATTGTTGCTTAGAAAATTCGCCCGATAGAAAGGCAAAATCGTACACGGAATCTATCACGTTCTAAGCGTGTAAGCGTGATAGAGCACGTTAACAATTACATAGAAAGAGGTGTGAATCATGTGCTCCAGTATAAGTGGGTTTTATAGCGATACAAATTCAATGATGAACGGGAATTCGGCGAGAGAAGAAACATCGAATTTCTGCAAAGCCTTTAAAGAAGACAGGCACCATGTCTTATACGGGCTGACTGCGGTGAGAGAGCGCTATCTCACTCGCCTGTCGGAAGCCAGGGTCAAAGAGGTCGTCGCAAATCGCCGCAACTACATCTTCCCTGCCGAAAAGGGAGAGTATGAATATGAACTAGAGCAGGCAGAAAGATTACCTATGCGCAATGGGATGATGGCTAGTGATTATCATGTCCCAGTGCAAAAGGGGGAATTTACTAGGAAAAAAGTGAATTTGGGTCCTGTTAAATACGATAGGACCGGACGCTTTCGCTTGCGATTTGAAAGATACAGGGAGGCTCTAGAAAGCCACCCCAAATACAGCCCTCATTTGGTTAGAGATTTAAGTATCAAACATTTGAGTAAAAATGATCTTTCCCTGCTCGATGCTGAAGTTGAAGAGAATGCAGTCAATGATGCTCTCGGCAATCAGGCATCACGAAGAGCCTGCAAGTTTAGCCTTGAGTATTTTTCCAGGCATGCCCAAGTGCACTATGTTTTAGATGAAATCGATATGCAAGATGTTGTTGATAAAAAGACAAGAATCCTGTGGTGGGGAAGAGAGGGTGTTCCGTTAACAACGTCGGAATTGCGGTTCCTCCACAAGCATTGGAAAAAGTTAAACACTAAAAACATTCATTTTTATTTAGATGAAAGAGAAGTTGAAGCGCCTTGGATTGCAAACCCGGAGATGTGGGAAGGCCGGCAAGACAGTAAAAAGGGAACATTTGTTGACTGAAATACAATGATCACGCGAATTCCCCCATCTAAATAAGGGTCTCCTTTTGCAGAGATGGATTGCTTAAAAGGGTCTCCTTTTGCAGAGATGGATTGCTTAAAATGTATCCGATCACCATAATGCTTATTTTAAGCTGATGATTGTTTCAGCTTTCCCCAAGGAAATAGATGATCTATGAATGGCGATCTGCAAGAGCAACTAAAACATCTGGGAAAACGCCTCCTTCACATGTGGAGGTATCTTTGACCTCCCTGTCAAACAAAATCGAGTCAGAGAAATAGAGAAAGAAATGGAAAGTTCCGGATTCTGGGAGGATTCCGATCAAGCACAGCAGCTGATCGCCGAATGCAACCAATTGCGGAAATGGACGCTCCCCTTGCAGAGTTTGAAAACGAGGATTGATGATGTGAAAGAACTGTTGCCGGAGGTCATGGATGCCGGCGAAGCGGAGATGCTGCAGGAACTGGTGGAAGAAGTCCGAGAGATGGAGAAAATCCTCGCAGATCTGGAAGTGCGCAGAATGCTGTCCGGCGAGCTCGATGAAAAACATTGCTATCTCAGCATTAATGCCGGAGCCGGCGGGACAGAAGCCTGTGATTGGGTGCAAATGTTGGCGCGCATGTATCAGAGGTGGGGGGCAAAACGGAATTGGGCTGTCGAAACCATTGATGCCGTGTCCGGAGAGGTTGCAGGGCTCAAGAGCATTACGTTAAAGATTTCGGGAGAGTATGCCTTTGGGTATGCGAAAGCCGAAAGGGGTGTTCACCGGCTTGTACGCATTTCCCCCTTTGATAGCGGCGCACGTCGGCATACGAGCTTTGCCTCGGTAGATGCCACCCCCGAAATTACCGATGATATCCAAATAGAAGTCAGGCCGGAAGACCTGCGTGTAGATACCTTTCGCGCTTCGGGAGCAGGGGGGCAGCATATCAATGTCACCGACTCTGCTGTACGCATTACCCACTTGCCTTCTGGAGTTGTGGTGTCGTGCCAAGCAGAGCGCAGCCAGATGCAAAACAAAGAAACGTGCATGAAAATGCTCCGTTCAAAACTCTATGAAATTGAAGTTGAAGAAAGAGAAAAAAAGCTGGAAAAGATGGGCGGGGAAAAGAAAGATATTGCATGGGGAAGTCAGATTCGCAATTACGTTTTTCATCCTTATTCCCTCGTAAAAGATACGAGAACCAAGGAAGAGACCGGAAATGTTCAAGCTGTGATGGATGGAGAGATTGATCCGTTTATCATCACGTATTTACTACTTTATGGGTGACGGCAATGATAAAAGACAATAAGGAAGACTCGATTCCGGGCCTTGAATTTCGCTATACCGAACCCGGCGATGGAATCTACCTAAAGCAATGGCTGGTTGAGCCCGAAGTTTACCGTTGGTTTCCCATGTATGATGAACCGGAAATTAACGACGCCGTTAATCGTTGGATCAGTTTTGGGCGATATAAATGCAGTTTGACAGCCGTCATGGATAACGAACCGTGCGGAATCGCCACTCTCTACCTCCAGCCCTACAAAAAATTGGCTCATCAATGTGAGTTTGGCATCATCATTGGAGGGGGGTATCGAGGAAAGGGGATAGGATCTGTGCTGCTGCATCGCCTGATTTATCTGGCCAAAGATCGTTTTCAGATTGAGCTTTTGCATCTGCAAGTTTATGAAGGCAACCCCGCCATCAACCTCTACAAGCGCTTTGGTTTTGAAGAATTCGGCCGGCAAAACCAATGGATTAAAGAAGAAGAAGGGAAATATCAGGGACGTATCTTTATGGAGAAATTGTTAATATAATGCCCCTTTCCTCTTTTCAAAAACAGCTCGAGAAAGATTTAAAACAACGGGTTAGCCTCACCATTAACAACAATCGGACGACGATGTTAAGTGTTAAATGGGAGCCGAGCTGTACCAAAGTGTCGCTGCATCGATTCTTCCTTTTCGCACCAAAAAACATCATGGATGCTTTGGCACGTTATATCAAACGAAAAGATCGTTCCGTTTCGCCGATCGTGAAGTCATTTATGGAAGATCATATGAGGCAGCTCGATTATTCCCATTTGCTCGATAGAAGGAGCCTTGAGGTAAAAGGAAGAATCTACGACCTGCAAGAGCTGCTGTGTAAAGTCAATGAGGAATACTTTCATTCTCAACTCCCCTTGAATATTACGTGGTTCGGAAAGCATCAACACAATAATCGCTCTCAAGTGACATTCGGGCTGTATCAGCATGCCTTGAAGCTGATTAAGATTCATCGTCTCTTAGATCATCCGGAAGTCCCTGAGTACTTGGTGAGTTTTGTCATCTACCACGAATCTCTTCATCATCTGTACCCCTCCTATTACGATCAAAAGGGTCGGCATTGCATCCATCATCAGAAATTTAAGGCCAAGGAGAAAGAGTTTCGCGACTATCGTCGAGCACAAGCTTGGGTCGAGAATAATCGTGAGCAATTGTTTAGGCAGCAGAGAGACAACAAGAGAAGAATTTATGGCTGGTCATAGTAAATGGGCCAATATCAAGTACAGAAAAGAAAAGGCCGATGCAAAAAAGGGAAAACTCTTTTCTAGAATTGCGAAGGAGATCATCAGCGCTGTCAAACTTGGCGGACCCGATCCAAAAGCAAATACCCGCTTACGCATGGCCTTGCAAAAAGCAAAGGCCGCCAATGTCCCCAACGACATCATCGAAAGAAATATCAAGAAAGCATCCAGCGCAGATCAAGCAGATTTCTTTGAGATGACCTACGAACTCTATGGGCACGGCGGAGTGGGAATAATCGTGGAGATCATGACCGATAACAAACATCGCATCGCCTCTGAAATGCGGATTGCCACGAATAAGCGCGGGGGAGCGCTGGCAAATCCCGGCTCTGTCGCTTTTAATTTTGATCGAAAGGGTGTCCTCCAGCTTTCTAAAGAACATGCAATCGAAGAGGAGCTTTTTAGTGCGGCGATTGAAGCAGGTGCAGAGGATTTTGACCAAGATGAGGACATGTTCATCATCACGACAGACCCCGCCGATCTCTATGCAGTCAAAGAGGCCGTTGAGCAGCTTGGTTTTCAATGCGAGCAGGCTTCCCTAGAAATGATTCCAAAAAACCTCATGGCCTGCGATCAGGAAAACACAGAGGCCAATCTTGCCCTCATCTCATGGCTGGAAGCCTTGGATGACGTCGATGGCATCTATCACAACTTGGACTCCTCCGATGAGTGAAATTGCCGGACGCGTATGCAGGCAGTCAAGGTCACTAAAAGAATAAAACCGATGCTCAAGAAGTCAAAAAGGGAAGGGAAAAGAATCATGCATCCGAAGAATAGGAACGCCTCTGCCCGTTCGATGATTCCGGGACTATAGAAAAAGCTTTTGCTGCTGTCATTCTCTAAAAAGATTCCCACAACGAGAAATGAGGTGACGCAAATCAACGCGCTGCCCAGCATGAGCAAACAGAGAAGCGCTCGCGAGTTAGGTTCATAAAGGAATAATCCGAGAATAATGGCTGTTTCCACAATGCGGTCGGAAACGATATCGAAAACAGCTCCGGTGGAAGTTGCCGATTGTTTTGCTCGTGCCACAGAGCCGTCTAACGTGTCGAGAAACCCTGAAACAAGCAGCAGAAGTACCGCAATCACCGATTGCCCAAAGAATAGCACAGGTGCAATGGCAACTCCGGTGATCAATGAGCAAGCGGTGTACATGTGAGGGCTGATCTTCAGAGCAGAAATTTTTGAAAGAAAGGGGTCGATCAACAGCCATTGATAAGGAGCGCGAAAGTAAGAGTCAATCATGATTCCTCCTCCGTTTTTTGAGTGTTTTCACAATCACCGGCAATAAAGCAAACAGTGCTAATGCGGCCAGAGCAATTTTGACTTGGACATTAAAAATCGTATCGAGCGACAAAGGCTCTCCTGAATCTAAAATCGCTCCCAATCCTACTCCTGCCTGGGTATAGACAAAAGCCCCGGGGATGATCCCCAAAAAGGTTGTCCAGGCGAAAGTCCATAATCGAACGCCGAAGAACGCCGGGGCTACATTCACCAACCAGAAAGGGAAGAGAGGAACGAGACGCAAAAAAAGGAGATAGTTTGCAGCATTCTCCTGAAATCCTGCGCGCATCTTATCTATCCGTGGACCGGCCTTTTGCGCCATCATCTCTCCAAAGGCAGTGCCGGCGGCAAGAAAAATGGTCATAGCTCCGAGTGTTGCTGCAATGACGACATAGAGCGTACTCAAGGGTTGAGGGAAGAGAAATCCCCCAAAAATCGAGAGAATCGTCCCTCCCGGAATCGATAAGGCTGTCGAGGCCATATAGACCGCCATGAAGAGAATCGGAGAGAGAAAAGGATGTTCGGAAACCAGGTCGAGCAAGGACAGACGATATTGCCTGAGGGTATCGTAAGTGAAGTAGTTTTGAAGTCCTAAGGCATAGGCAAGGACCATCAATACAACGATAATCATGAGAGGAAGAAAGCGCCAAAAATAGTTCACGATTTCTTCCCTTTCCAGGCTAACATGCCGGGGATAAGGGTTTTTGTCAGCCATTGGTCGGCAGCTTGACGGATTGCTAAGCTATAAGTGGGATAAGGATGAATGAGGGTGGCGAGTTTGCGAAGAGGAATCTTTGCCCGCATGGCTGTCGTCAATTGCGAAAGCATCTCTCCCGCCCGCGGTGCCGCGATTGTCGCTCCAATCAGTCGGCTGCTCCACTTTTTTGTGACAATTTTGACAAAACCCTCGGTACGACCGGTGGTAATCGCTCGGTCGACTTCAGTGAAAGGGACCCGATATGCGGCGATCTTTGTCTTTCCGTATCGTTTGATTGCCGTTTGTTCGTCGAGGCCAACGCTGGCAATTTCAGGATCGGTGTAGGTCACACGGGGGATCGCTTGTGCAAGATCAAGTTTTTTCTTTAACGGCCACGGAAGAAGAAGGCTGGCGAGCACGGATCTTCCTTCGTTTTCCGCCACATGAGTGAACATCGCATGGCCTGCGACGTCCCCAACGGCCCAGATGTTTTTGCGTGCAGTACGTCCATAGCGATCAACGACAATTCCTCGTTTGTTGGTGTGGACGCCAATGGCTGCTAGATTCAACTCTTCAATGTTCGGACGGCGGCCGCTGGAAACCAGCAGGCAATCGACCTCGATTGTTTCCTCTTCTTGATTGGACGTATTAAGTGTGCGCAAAAGGATTTTCCCATCGTTTTTGCTTGCCCGCACTGTTTCCGTCTGCAATTTGAGCTGCATGCCTTCTTGCAGGAAGACCTTTTCAATCACTTCCTGGCTTTCGAGCTCTTCTCGTTTTAAGAGATGATCGGCATGTTGAAGAAGAGTGACTGTTGAGCCTAATCGTTGAAAGGCCTGTGCCAATTCACATCCAATGGGACCTCCTCCAATGACTGCCAGGCTTTCGGGAATAGTTTTGAGGTGAAAGATACTTTCGTTAGAACAGTAATCGCACTCTTGAAGCCCCGGGATGGGAGGGATGTATGGCGAGGAGCCGGTAGCAATCACAATCTGCTCTCCCGTTGCCTTGACTAGATCTCCATTTTCCAAGGCCACTTGCAGTGTATGAGGATCGACAAACGAAGCGGCTCCGGTCAAGGTGTCCACACCGATGGCCTCCAACGCTTCCGGCTCTTCATGACGACGGACCTCTTCCACGATGCGGCGGGTCCGCTCCAAGGCTCCTTGGCATTGCAGGGAATGGGGAGAGATCGTCAATCCATACGAAGAGCTGCTGTTGATCGCATGAGCTGTGTGTGCGGCGGCAATTAATGACTTGCTGGGGATGCAGCCAAAATTCGTGCAGTCTCCTCCATAATTCCCTTTTTCAACTAAGAGCACTTTTTTACCGGCCTTTGCCGCGCCAATAGCCGCAACCAATCCACCGGCACCCGCGCCAATCACAATAATGGGATAGTGGTATTTTCTCTTTGAAAACATCTTATCTCTTTTATATTTCTTTTTTGCTATGTTATCATGGAGCAAAATAATTGCAAGAAATAGCAAAGATGGTAAAAACAGCAATCACTCCTACTCGTGAAGAGAACTATCCCGAGTGGTATCAACAGGTCGTCAAAGCTGCCGACCTTGCTGAAAATTCTCCCGTTCGCGGCTGTATGGTCATCAAACCCTGGGGATTCGGCATTTGGGAGAAGATTAAGCAGATGTTGGACCGCCGCATCAAGGAAACGGGACATGAGAATGCCTACTTTCCGCTCTTCATTCCTCTGAGTTTTTTGGAAAAAGAGGCAAAGCACGTCGAAGGATTTGCCAAAGAATGCGCCGTGGTGACCCATCACCGGCTAGAGGAGAAAGGGGGGAGGTTGGTCCCAACAGGAGAGTTGGAAGAACCCCTGATAGTCCGCCCGACATCGGAAACGATCATTGGCGAGTCGTTTTCTCGATGGATAGAGTCCTATCGAGATCTTCCTTTGTTAATTAATCAGTGGGCCAATGTGGTCCGCTGGGAGATGCGCCCCCGAATTTTTTTGAGAACAACGGAATTTTTATGGCAAGAAGGGCACACGGCGCATGCATCCAAAGAAGAGGCGATCGAAGAGACAGAGAAAATGCTGGGAGTCTATCAAGAGCTTTTTGAGAAGGTGCTGGCTATCCCTGTGATTGTTGGAGAAAAGTCACCCGGTGAACGATTTCCCGGGGCGGTGGCGACCTATACTTTAGAGGCCATGATGCAAGACCGCAAAGCTTTGCAAGGGGGAACTTCCCACTATCTCGGGCAAAATTTTTCTAAAGCCTCGGGGATTCAATTTTCCAATAAAAAAGGAGAGATCGAATATGCCTACACCACTTCTTGGGGTGTGACGACGCGTATCATTGGCGCCATGATTATGTGTCATGGCGATGACGACGGATTGCGCATCCCCCCGCGAGCGGCTCCCAAAGAAGCCGTCATCCTTCCGATTATTCCTAAAGGCGAGCTTGCATCGGAAGTTCTTCAGTATGCCGATAAAGTGGCCGGCATCCTCGGTACTTGCCGTTATCATGGGGAACGGCTATCCGTTGTTGTGGATCGTCGTGAGATCCGAGGAGGAGAAAAGAATTGGAATTGGATCAAAAAAGGGATTCCTCTAAGGCTGGAAGTGGGTCCAAGAGATATCGAAGCCCATGCGCTCACGCTTTCCCGACGAGATCAACCTCCTAATGAAAAGAAGAGCTTGTCTTTGGATCAATTAACTCAAGAAGTGCCGATGATCCTCGATGCAATCCAGAGAAATTACTTTGAACAGGCTAAAACCTTTCGCGATGCGCATTTGCATCGAGAATTGTGCACGTGGGAAGAGTTCGTTCACTTCTTCACCCCTAAAAATCCTCACAATCCCGAAATCCACGGAGGGTTTGCTTTGGCAAAGTGGTGCGGGGATCCGCAAACAGAGGCGGTGCTTGGCGATCAAAAAATTTCGATTCGTTGTTTACCAAGAGAACAGAGCGGCACCCCCGGTCGATGCATTCTAACAGGGAGAGAGGCAACTCTTGATGCCGTCTTCGCTAAAGCCTACTAATCCCCCCGTTATTTTACGTAGAGCCATTGAGGATTAATGTCTCTTTCTGCATACGCTTGCTTGGTTTGTTTCGGATTGAGGATGTTTTGTAAATCTCTTTCGAGTGTGCTGTCCCATTTTTGGCGCTCCTCTTGGAGTTCTTCCCAATTCTTTTCTGTGAAATTGGCTTTATCCTTGACAAAGGCTGTCAATTGTTCGGGTGTCACCCTCAGTTCTTCGAGCAATTCTTTTTCTCTTCGATCGCAAGCCTCAATGAGAAGGGATAATTCTTGAATCTTCCTTTGAAAATCTTCATTTTTATTTGAATCCCCTTCCATTCCAAACATTGTTTTTTCGCTCCTTGACAATATAATGATAGATTAAACTAGAACATTTATTTTAAAACATTATAATCATTTTTGTCAATAATGGTAAAAAGATTAAGTCATAGAAGGAGATCAATGGCAACACTTGAGAAAGAAAAGCGATTATCGGAATCGCTCTTATGGAAGCTGCAAACAAATGCATATAGACAATTTGGTCCGGAAGCGTGGTCAAAAAAACAGGTTCCCTTTTATATCACGAGCAACCCTCTCATTGCTAAGCAATTTGCGCATGTGATTCTTGGGTATATTCGAGATTGTCTGAAACCGGAAGCCAAAACCCCCATCGATCCGAGTGAAACGCTCTATCTCTTCGATCTTGGAGCCGGGTCCGGCCGCTTGAGTTATCTTCTTTTGAAACATCTCCTTCATCTACTAGATCAGGTGTTTCCTCGCACACTCAACTTGTGCTACGTGATGACCGACATGGTCGAAAGCACGATTGAAAGTTGGCAACAGCATCCCCTGTTGCAGCCGTTCTTTGAAAACAAACAGATGGATTGCGCCTGTTATTGCCATGATCACCAAAGTCCCCTCCAATTAATCCGAAGCGGCAAGATGCTAACCCAAGAGACTGTTCGCAATCCAATCATTCTCATTGGCACCTATTATTTCGATACCATCCCTCAAGATCTTTTTCGTGCAAACAACGGACAAATCGAAGAAGGGAGAATCACGATCACTGTTCAAGATAAAGACGAGGCGATCGAGAAGCTCGATCCTTCTTTGATTATAAAGTGCAAATCCCGCTATGATTATTTTCCCATCCGACAGGTCGATCAGTATTATCCTCAACAACCTAAACTCAATGCCATTCTTCTCGAGTATGCCCAACTGTTTGCACATGCCCCGTTTCTTTTCCCTATTGGAGGATTCACCTCCCTTGAGTATTTCTCAGCTCTATCTCGAGGAAGATTGCTGCTCTTAGCCGGCGATCAGGGTGTGTGTACAAAAGAACAAATTGCCGAATGGGGGGAGCCGAGTATCTTTAAGCATTCGAGTTTTTCTATGGCAGTCAGCTACCATGCCATTGCGCGTTATTTCCGCAACGAGGGGGGTGCAGGACTCTTAACGACATTTTCTGCTCCTAAATTTGTCATCATCAGCGGGATATTGGGAGGCAGCGCCGACCATTTTCCCGAAACACGTTTAGCTTTTACCGAAAATATCGATGCTTTTGAACCCCTGGACTATTGGCAGTTGACGAATCTAACGCCTGCTGAGGTAGAAAAACTCCCATTAAAAAACTTGCTTGGTTTTCTCAAGCTCGGTCGTTGGGATCCCATTAATTTTCATTTGTTTTTTCCATCCATACGGCAAAAGCTGCCATCGGAGAAAAAAAGCGTTCAAAAGCAGTTTCTTAGTGCTATTCATCGCGTTTGGGAACAGTTTTATTCTGTCGATCCCGGAGAGGGAGATTTTGCGATGAATTTGGGTGTGCTGTTATTTGAAATGGAGGAGTACTCCGATGCTCTTCTCTTTTTTCAGAGAGCCTTAGAGATGGGAGGGGAAAATAAAATCCTCTTGATGAATCTATCGAAATGTTGCCGGGTTCTTGGAGATGACTCGGCAGCAAAGACCTATTTTGACCAAGCACAGTCGCTGCCTTGAGGTTGAAACCCACCTCCCGCAACATGCGGAATGTGGGTTGAAAGATCATTGCAGGATAACCGTTGCGAAGGGGGATTATACGGTTTCTTTTGCTTTTGCCACTTGCGGTTTCTCTCTTTTGAGTAGCATTTTTGCAATATTATACACGATCAATCCCAGTAAAATAGGATAACACACTTTAAGTATCGGAGCGGTGACATGAGCGATGCCCTCTAAACCAAAAAGAGACATGACGTACGTCACTGCCAAAGCCAAAAAGGTCGGAATCTGAGGATTTTCAGTATTTTTGAAGACTTCCGTTTGCAAAAAATCAGTATAGGCCAAGATCAGTGCGATCGAAGTAGAAAAACAGGCTAACACGATTGCAAGGATTGCCACTGCCGACCAGGTTTCCCCTAAAATCGCTTGAGCAAGATAGGCGAGTAGTTGATCTTTTGGGATTCCTTGCAAAATTTCAGTATGATGTGCTGCTAATGAAATGAAACACATGTAGACAGCGGCTAAAATACCGATTCCGATTGTTGAAGAGCGGATAACGAGGGATAAGGTCTGTTTCATCCCGCTTCCTGATGCATTGAGAAAGTGAATCACCGAAGCAGAAAAGAAAAATGAGGCGATAAGATCCATCGTATTGTATCCTTCAACGAGCCCATTTAGCAGTTGAGGGACAGAAAATAGATGTTTTGTTGTCAACGAAGGTAGATCTGAAAATCCTTTGCATGCAATAATGCCAATGCAGGTTAGGAGGAGAGGGGTAATATACCGTCCCAATATATCAAGCAACCCTATTTTCCGCATGACAACATAAAACACCAGGGCGCTGTAAAGAAAACTAAACACTGCCGGAGGGGGTGTGTAGGAAGTGTAAGAGGCAATGCTTGCGTAGGCAAGCGTTGTGCAGCGAGGAGCGGATCCTAAAGGAATCCACACAGTGAGCAAGGTCATCGCAAGCACTAATCCGGGTACTCGCCCGATTGTACGAAAAAAATGGAGATAATTCCCCTCATACAAGACCATGGCAACGACTCCTAGGAAGGGAAGGAGAACCGCCGAAATGAGAAATCCCATACTCGTGGAAATCCACATCTCCCCTCCGGACATTTTACCGATAAAAAGGGGGTAGATGAGATTTCCCGCACCAAAAAACATGGCAAACAGAGCCATACCGATAATGAAAGCTGACGAGCGGCCATTGATTTTCATGAAACATTTCCTTTAACGCGGGTTTTGGATGGAAAAACGGATGCCTTTCCGCTCTTTTCCCCCTCTTGCATGCTGCCGTCGCAAATAGATGCATCCCAAGAGAGAGAAAAAATGCCTGAAAATCCATTTCATTTCCCGGTCCAAAACTTGCGTTCCTTTACTGAGGAATTCAGTTGGGTATAAAAAAAAACCCGCATTTCCTGCGTTGTCTATGGAAATGCGGGTTTTATGATAGCTTTTTCTGCTATTAACACATAGACCCACATCTTCTGGGGTCCGTTCCCGTTTGGCGTCCGGAGGCATTGGCGATTGTCTTCAACCATTGTTGATCGATAGGAATAAGATTCGTGTTATTGTTCTGCATGTAATTCTTTGAAACTCTATCTAGATATTCAAATGTTAATCATATATGACATATAAATTTTTGTCAATGTTAAAACCTTACATTAAAACCTTACAGGTTTATAACGAATGAGAAATTTGATCGATCAGCCTAGTCAACACATGCCCCGGGCCAATTTCTTCAAATGTAGGTGTCGGCTTTTTGAGGAGGTATTGGATGGTTTCCGTCCATCTCACCGGCCGGGCAATTTGTTTGGTCAGATTTTCGTGAATTTGCTCGAATTCATAGGGCTGTGCTCGATAATTCGACAGAACCCGGATTTGAGGCGGAGAAAAATCAAACTGTTCTAGGAAAGTCGAGAAAGCTCGTTCAGCATCTCTCATGTAGCGTGAATGGAAAGCGGCGCTCACATTTAATGGAATCACCAGGCGGGAACCGGCATTTTTTAACACGTCTATGGCTCGCTCTATCTCTTCTTTTGGTCCCGATATGGTGATTTGAACAGGGGAGTTAAAATTCGAAAGATCGACACCTGTCAGCCCTGCATTTGAAAGGGCCCTCTGAATGGCTTCTTCTTCAAGCCCAATGACAGCTGCCATTGCTCCCCCGCGGGCCTGGCTCATCAATTCCCCTCGCATCTTGACCAACCGGATTCCCTGTTCAAAGCTGAACACCCCGGCGGCAAACAGGGCATTGTACTCACCAAGGCTGTGTCCTGCCGCATAATCGGGTTGGCGTCCGGTTTCAGCTGTCCGTTGCAAGTAGGTCAACGCATTGACGACAAACAGACTTGGCTGTGTATATTGCGTTTGGGAAAGTTTGTCGTTAGGATTATCTAAGCAAAGCTTTCGGATAGAATAACCGAGGATCCGATCGGCCTGTTCAACATGCTCGGGAAACCGATCGAACAGTGCAGACCCCATTCCTTTTTTTTGGGAACCCTGACCTGGAAAGACATAAATCAGTGTCATTTTACTTTTCGGCTTTTTTTTTGTAAGATCAATTTCTTGCCAGTAGACTGTATATGATTGTCGATTTATTCGACAAGCCCTCCCGCATGTTTGATCATGTCTTCAAGGGAAAATTGGGGATGCCATCCCAGTTCCCTTGCTGCCTTTTGCCCGTTAGCAATCAGGGTATGAGGATCTCCCGGCCGCTGTTTTCCCTCGATAATCGACAACGGAAGGCCGGTCGCTTTGATGGCCGCTTCGATAACCTCTCTGACGGTAAACCCTCTGGCGCTGCCTAAATTGTAGACTCCCGACACTTCCTCGTTCAAGAGTTTTTGCAATCCTTTGATATGTGCATCGGCAAGGTCGGAAACATGAACGTAATCTCTGACACACGTCCCATCTCGAGTTGGGTAGTTTGTACCAAAAATGGTAATGGGAGTGTGCGAGTGTTTCATTTGTCTTAAAAT
The DNA here is from genome assembly GCA_049583465.1 of Waddliaceae bacterium. GTDB lineage: Bacteria > Chlamydiota > Chlamydiia > Chlamydiales > Waddliaceae > JBAUVX01. Next base: position 14,425 of record JBAUVX010000179.1, read on the forward strand.
CACAGGGATCAGATGCCAATCATTTTCCCTGACATGTTTAATGTGTCCTTCAGGATCGCCGCCCGCAGCGTTGAAATATCGAAGAGAGCAGTAGCGTAATCCATAAGCTGCCTCATAATCGTGCAAAATCTTTTCGACCATCAACTTCGACTCTCCATAAGGATTAATCGGAAAGCGAGGGTGATCTTCGGAGATCAAACTTTCACGAGGCTGCCCAAAAATAGCTGCTGAAGAAGAAAAAACAAAATATTTAATGGAATATTTTAACTGGGTTTCAAGAAGTGTCAGTGTGTTGGCAACATTGTTACGGTAGTACTTTGCCGGGTTCCGAACCGACTCTTCCACGTCGCTGTGTGCGGCAAAATGCATGACAGCGTCGATAGAATGGCGGGAAAACAGCTGATCAAGGGCTGCCTCGTCACCGATGTCTCCTTCGATAAACTTTCCCGCAATCACTGAACTTTTATCGCCGCTGCAGAGATTGTCATAGACAATCGTTAGGTAACCGGCTCGATTCAGTTCTTTATTCACGAGAGAACCGATATAGCCTGCGCCCCCCGCGACGAGAACAGTGGATTGATTTGTCATATTAAGCGCCTTGTGATTTCCTCGATGAAGATCTTGTACCACGTTTCTTTAGTTGCTGTCAAAACTCGGGATTTTTATACTTAATCTCGACTTGGGAAAATTTTTGAACTCATCTGCAGAGAGAGACGTCATCCGGCATCTTCGTCCAAAAGTTTTGCAAAGTCGAGCGATTTCACATAAATGCCCTTGGCCGCTTCTTCGGCAAAAAGAGGTGGACAAGACTCAAAAAAAAAGAAGTGATATGAAGAAACAAAAAACCTGCTTGCCTTACGCTCGCCATTCCATTACTGCAGAAGATGTTCAAGAGGTCGCGGCCGCTTTAGAATCGGGATGCATCACTCGAGGAAAAAGAGTCCGGATATTTGAACAAACTGTAGCCGGTTATTGCGGGGCAGCGTATGGCGTTGCCTTTTCTAGCGGCACCGCAGCATTGTTAGCTGCGTGTCATGTCGTCGACCTCAATGCTTTTGACCGAGTGATCACAACGCCGAATACCTATATTGCCACTGTAGGGGCTGGGCTTCAACATCGGGCCAATCCCGTCTTTATCGATATCGATCGAGAAACGGGAAACTTGGATATTGAACAACTCAAGTATAACCTTGACCGTCCCTCGACACGGGCAAAAACGGTAATCATTCCCGTTCATTTTTCCGGTATTCCCGTCGATGTTTCACGCATCGAGCACATGATCAGCGACCCAAAAACAATCATCATTGAAGATGCCGCCCATGCTTTAGGATCATCTTATGCCGATGGTCGAAAAGTGGGATGCTGTGCATACAGCACGATGGCAATTTTCAGCTTTCATCCCTCCAAAACGATCACAACAGCAGAAGGGGGGATGGTGATGACCAATGATGAAGAGCTGCATCATCGCTTAAGACGTTTTCGTGACAACGGCATTGAGCGCGATCCTCAACATTTAGAGGGGGAGCCCTTTCCGGGATATTATGAAGTACAGGAAATTGCGGGAAATTATCATCTGACAGAGATCCAAGCGGCCTTAGGGATCAGCCAGTTTCGACGGTTGGATGATCTGATCGGCAAAAAACGCTCGCTTGTGCAGGCATACAGGGAGCGTCTAAAAGCCATTCCCCATATTCGACTCTTTACAGACAGATTCGATGCCATCACTGCCTATCATTTGTTTGTTATCCAAATTGATTTCTCAGCTTATCAAACCACCCGTGAAGAGGTCATGAAGAAGCTCGAGGAAGGAGGAATAGGAACAGAGGTGCACTACATTCCGATTTATCGCCATCCCTGCTTTTCCCGGACCGGGGATATCAGTGAATATTTTCCTCATATGGAGGCATACTATTCTCAGGCTCTTTCCCTGCCGCTCTTTTACGATTTGACGGAAGATGACATCGATTACGTCGTGGCAACACTCAAAAAGATTTTGCTGCACTAGTGCTCTGTCAAGCTTAAATTAAGAGGTTGGGCCGCGCGAAAGCTCCCGGGGTTGAACGATCGTAAAAGGGATTGTATTGACAATACTAACCCCATGGGCGAATTGTTAATGCGTTATGAGACCTTCAAACTGTAAAGGCTCGTTGCCTAATTCCATATTCAGTTTGACACACACCGTATGAGCTAGCAATTTTCTCCAAAATCGAGAAGCCT
>JBAUVX010000180.1:0-7582 GCA_049583465.1 Waddliaceae bacterium
AAAGATGAAGAAATCGCCCGCGCAACATGCGGAATGTGGGGTGAAAGTCAATCGGTTGTTGAATAGGGCTGATGCAGCAACCTTAGCATCTCGGTGAGTTTTTCTCCCAAAGCTAGAATGCCTTTCATTTTCTTGAGATCTTTTAATTGCCCATCTTCATTAAAAGCCTCATGAGCTTTAGAGACAGTCACTTGATCGGGCAGCACCAGCACATGAATGTTGCTCAAAATCGCACGTAAATGAACAAGTCCTCGCAATCCGCCCAACACTCCGGGCGATGCACTCATCAATGCTGCTGTTTTCCCACGGAAAGCTACGAGAGAAACAGGGTCTTCTTTTTCAGGCCTCGACACCCAATCGATCGCGTTTTTGAAAACACCGGAAATAGAACTATTATATTCCGGGGAAGAAAAGAGAAATCCATCATGGTCGATAAACAACCGCTTCAACTCCTTGGCTTTGTCGGGAAGTCCTTCCCGATCTTCGAGATCCCCATCATAGAGCGGCAAGCGATAATCGGCTAAGTTGAGTAAAGTGACATTTGCGCCGGCTTTGCGTGCTCCGGCAGCGGCGATTTTCGCAAGTTTTTTATTATAAGAGTCTTCTCGCATGCTGCCGGCAATGGCGAGAATTTTTGGCTTATAGTCCAATGGGGAAATATCCTCTTATATCTTCCGGTTTCAGGTGAGTGATATCCTTATCCACCTCTGCGGCAATCAACTGTGATGTATGGTGTGTCATCTCCTGCCTTAACAACCCTAAAAACCCGGGGCTTGCTGCAATAAATAGGCGCTCAATGTCCCCTCTTCCCCGCGCATTTTCCAAGAAATCGCCGAGTTTTTTAGCAAAAAGGATCGCTTCGTTCTTTTTGGGGGAGTGTTGCTGTCCCATCGCATATTTTCCCTCTCCCACCCTAGGATGATACACTCCCGGTTCATCAGCAGTCAAATCTCGTTCATGCAAGCGCCCTTCAGGATGGATAAATGCCTCGATTTCAACGAGATTTAACCGGTCTAGTTTAAAGAGGCGTGCCTGAGAATTATTGGCAACAATTACCCATGTTTCCTTTTTCATTTGCGACCCCTTAGTCCAAAACTCTCGTATTTAGAGATAGCCCCATCTATCGTCCCTGTTCCCCTTTCCGTTAAGTTCTCTCTTGACCGGAAACACGGACAGGGCCGATAGATAGGCAGTCCCACAGGATAGCCTGTACAAAAAAATTTGTAAATTTAAAATGAAAGAGATCATGAAAAAAGCACGAGATCGCCGGCCGTCAAAGACGCTGTTCATTTTTGCCGCAGCAGGATCTGAAAACTGAGAAAATCAAATGAATAAATTTATGAAAGAGCTTGAAATTGGAGAAATTCATCTACGAGATCGGTGGCAATTTGAGCTCAAATCGGAGTTTTTTCCCCTGCCTACTCCGGAGAAAAATATCTATCTTCAGGAATTCTATTTCTTTATTCCTAATTCTCTTCAAGTCAATCAAGAGACCTATTCCAAATCGCAATTTTACCAAGATCAAACAAACCTCATCAGGTATAAAACACCGGAATTTCAACTCAACGAGCTCTATGATCGGACGAATGCGAAATCTCCTTTGACTCGCCTTTCACAGCTTCAAAAAAGCCTTCAAGAGAACAGCAGCATCCCCATCATCGAAGATGAATTAAAACTGTTGGGGAACAGCATTCGAAGCTCTTTGAGAGAAAGCATCCGACTGCTGATAAAAAAAGGGGGAAAAGTCAAATCTTTAGAGGAAGAAGAAGAGCTTTTTCACGAAGTCAGCCTATTTTGTGAAGATATTCTCCATCTCCGGCGAGAATACTTAGAAGTCCAAACAGCTTTTTTGGCTGCTTTGACATCCGGAAATATCAAACATTACTTGTTATACCTCGACGAGTTCATGAGTAACTGCATTAACTATTATCTCACCGGTTTTATAGAATACTTAAGGAAACAACTACAAGCATCCAATCAAGAAAAATTTGATGATGTCCTCTTTCACGTCCTCCAACACGAACACCGGCACCGTGAAGAGAACCTTCCGAAGCTTAGAATCACTAAAGAGGATTCCGTCAACAATGAATACGTCCTCTATCGAAGCGGCCTCTTAAATAAGTTTGTCCAAAATGCCCTGCTGCTCAATACCGCAAAGTCTTCAGTTGCTCAACGGTATCGCAATATTATTGGGAGCATTTCTGCGGGAATTGCGATGTTATTTTTCTTTGTACTTTTTATTTGGCAAGGGGAAGTATTTTTGATTAATTCCATTCCTTTTATTCTTATTACTGTCTTTCTTTATATCATCAAAGATAGGATGAAAGAGGGATTGAAAACCATTTCCTACCGGCAATTTTTGAAATGGTTCTCCGATTACGTCACCGAAATCCGCTCTCCTGACGGAGAAGCAATTTTAGGGAAAATGACAGAGTCGAGTGCGTTTGTTCCCGAGCGGAAACTTTCCGATGAAATTACCCGCGTGCGCAACAGAGAATTTCACGTGGTTTTAGAAACATTCAAGCGCCAGGAGCAGGTGATTTATTATAAAAAAAAAATTGCCATGTTTAAGCCGGAAAATCCCGTTGATGTCCGCCGTTGCGCGTTGAACATTATTTTCCGTTTCAACATCAGTCAATTCGTTAAGAAAGCCGACAATCCCTCGCAATCCTATGTAATCGCCGATCCAAAAACTAAAGAAATGATTAGGAGCCGTCTTCCAAAAGTTTATCATTTAAATATCATCATTAAAAACACCTATAATACAGAAGATGCAAAAACCAAAGTGGAGCTGAAGAAGTTCAGAGTCATTTTAGACAAAAACGGCATTAAACGGATCGAGCATGTACCGCAAACGGCTATTCCCTTCTCGTAATGAGAAAGCCGAAAAAACTCTTCATTGACAACATCTCTCATTAACCTTACTATTTTTAGAAAAAATAAATAGAAAGGTTTATAAATTATGTCTCCTGTCAATAACGATACAACTCAATCCCCAGTTGAAAAAAAGAATGTTTTACCATCACGGGTTCCCGATCAACTAGAAGCCGTTAGGACCTCAGATAGGATTGCTCGGATGATGTTTGACAAAGACTCCTTAATTCAGCAATCAGACAGACTGCCCGAGTTTGCTTTTAGTGATGAGTCATTAATGCCCTTGCTTGATCAACAACTTCAGCTTCAAAATCAGGCAATAGAACGCTTTGGAGAGGACGGTATAAATTTTTTTAAACGCGAACTGAGCATCTTTTCACCCGAAACATCCTTCCTCTGGGCAATGATGGAGTATATGCACTTAAAAACCAATGCATTGCTCTCTTTTTTATCGCAAGATCACTCGGGTAGCATCGATGTATGGAACAAACATAAAAAAAGTTATATTCATAATGTAAGCCAACTAGATATCATCTTGCGAGACCACCTTCTTCCAGCATTGACCGATCCAATGTTCATCTTAAAATTGAATGATGACGAAGAAAGCGGGGGAGAAGAAGGCCTCAATTTCGCATCATTCCTAGAAGACCAAATGCAACGTTGCTACGATGCTTATGAAAAAGGAATCGAAGGAATCAATAAAACAACTCGCACGCAAAGCAAAAAATTTAAAAGACGTAAAAAGAAAGAGGGTGTTAAACAAACTCAGTTTCCCCTAGCAGTAAAAACAATAGAGCTTTTCAATCAATTAAATTCATCCTTAAAAGTTTTTCTTACATTCCTGAAAGAAGTGCGCAACAAAGAAAATCATATTTTAGATGGCTTGAGAACATTAGAAGAATTTATGCCCACGTTGCGACAACAGAAATTAAAGAAAGACGAATGGAAAGAAATCATCGAGTCTTCGTTTAAATTCAGGCAAATGATGATACAAGTACGATTCAAACAATTAATGAAGAAAGGAAAAAAAGAGGAAGCCAAAGAGTTGATGACTAGCTGGATGAGCCTGCTTCCAAGGATAAAAAGGAGTGTGGATACACTTGCCGGCAGCAACGATAAACGAGATCGCGAGTCTTTCTTTTTCTCTCACACATATCCCGTTATGGCATTTGTCATTGGGCAAGAGTATAACATGGATGTGAATAAAATCGAGGGGTATTACGAGAAAATGGACAGGGAAGGTCTGCTTCCATCTCCTAATTTCTCGCCTGAAAAACTAGAAAATCTAATGAGTACTCAAAGAGATTTATGCGCCATCGAAAAACACCTCACCAATTTCACTAAACTATTAATGCCTATTTCCCATGTTACTTTGTATTCTTTTCCTTTTATTGAGATAAAATTTCCATTTCTGCTTCTGAGTTCGCTTTCCTCTTCACTCGACGTTTTAAACGGTTCAGATTGGCGTATCGATCAGCTTCTTTCAGAAATTCATGACAATTTACCCTCTCATGATTTATTCGACGCATTAAATATGCAAGACGTTCTCGGCTTATTCGCAAAACAGCCGCAGTCGCCGGAGTTGACACAATTTCTTTCTCTTTTACATGAAGTGCTGAATGAAAAATCCAAAACCGCATGGTTTTATTCATTGCCATTCTATATGGAAATTTTCGATTGGGTTAGAGAGCAAAAAGACGACTATGAGAGAGCTGTCAATAGACTGCGCGATCACTTAGTCGAACAGTTAGCCGAGCGGCAAGTTCCATTGAGCGAGGATGAAATCGAAGACTTACAGATGATCATAGAGCTCATGACGAATGTACTCGGCTACCGCTCGCTGAACCTTCAACTCATTCAACCCTATTTATTCGAAATGGTGAAAGGGGGGAATAATCTAGAGCAAGAAAATATCTACTGGGAAGCGGTGAAGAAAAAAATCAACGTGCACGAGATTCTAAGCGCAGCCGAGGCCAAACGCAAAGACAAAGAAAGGCAAGAAGCCGAGGCAATAAAGGAAAAAACTGATGCACAAGAAGAACTTGCCGCAGCCAATGCTAACCGGGCAGAGGAACAAAGCGAACAGGAGCGACGAATCCAAGCAAGTGAGATCCAAGGCGTTTCCAGGACTTATCCCCCAGGGAAAAAAAAGGAAAAGACCCTTGAACAGATCACAGCCTCAACTAAATTGCGTCAAATCCTGAAGAGATTTCACGAATTCGGCTTTAAACAGAAACGACAAAAAAAACACCTCATCCTGGAAAACGGCCCGCATCGAGCTGTGATTCCGACTCACGGAGGAGGGTCGCATCTAAGCGCCGGAGTGGTAAAAAATCTAAACAAAGCTTTAGATGAGAGCAAAGAAACCGAATAATTGCCATGGTTTCTTAAAGAGATCCCCTGTTCCGTTCGTCATTAAGGCGGGTATTGAGATTATAAGCGGCACTAATCAAACTGAGATGAGTGAAGGCTTGAGGGAAATTCCCTAAATGCTCGCCTTGGAAGCCTAGTTGTTCGGAATAGAGCCCTAGGTGATTGGCATATCCCAGCATTTTTTCAAAGTAGAGTCGGGCTTTTTGTAAATACCCTGCACGAGAGAGACTTTCGACATACCAAAAACTGCATAGGGAAAATGTTCCTTCTCCGCTTTTTAATCCTGTGAGTTTGACATGTTCCGGGCAGTACCGATACACCAGGGAATCCGAAACCAGGTCTTCTTCAATGGCTTTCAGAGTAGAAAGCCAACGCTCGTCTTGGGGGCTGATAAATCTCACCAGTGGCATGATGAGCGAGGAGGCATCCAGCCGTTTTCCTCCTTTATATTGTACAAATGTTTTCCTCTTAGCATCCCAAAATTCATTAAAAATCGAGTAATAAATTTCATCCCGAATCGCAGGCCAGTGCTTGGGCATAGGGAAAGAGCGCTTTGCCGATAATCTTACCCCTCTATCGACGGCAACCCAGCAAAGGACGCGGGAATAGAGAAACTGTCTTTTTCCCCCTCTGACTTCCCATATGCCTTCATCCGGAAGTTTCCAGTTTTCGCATACCCAGTTGATTTGTCCCATCAGTTCATTCCACAGTTCATAAGAAATGGGTTCGCCATATTTGTCATAGAGGTAGATCGAGTCCATGAGTTCGCCGTAGATATCGAGCTGGAGTTGTGAATAGGCGGCATTTCCGATCCTGACAGGGGATGACCGTTTATAGCCCTCCAAATGGGAAAGTTCGATTTCATGAAGTTTTTTTTCCCCCTGAATCGAATACATCAAACTTAGGGCCCCGGGAGTTTGAAGATCTTTACAGTAGTGCTGCACCCATTTGATGAATGCTCCGGCTTCTTTGGTATATCCCAGGCGTATCAATGCGTAGAGAGTAAACGCGGCATCGCGAATCCAATTGTATCGGTAGTCCCAATTTTTCTCCCCTCCCACTTTTTCCGGTAAACCAAAGGTCGCAGAGGCTACGATCGAGCCATAGCGGCGAGAGGTCATCAGCTTCAATACTAGTGCGGAACGGTTGACCATTTCTTGCCAACGTCCTTGATATTTTGAGCGAGCGATCCATCGCTTCCAATAATTGAGGGTTTCATAGAGAGATTTTTCAGCAAAATCAGCGGGATGAGCCAGGGAGGATTCTGCATCGACCTTTTCCAGAATAAAGTCGGCAGTCTCTCCCGGTCGAAGAGTAAAAATGGCATAGCCGTCCCCTTTTTTAACTCTCAAAGGAACTGTCCCTGCGAGTTTGAGCACTAATTTTTGATCGTCTAAGCCTGTAAAGAATAAGCATTTGTTCCGTCGGTCGGTTTTGTGGGGGCTTCGTGCATAATTGAAGCGGGGCTGACAGTGCATGGTATATGTCTCTTCTCCACGAACTTGGGTGACCCGTCTGACGAGGACATGCCCTTCACGCTGTTCGTCTACAGGCATAAAATCGGCGATTTCCCCCACCCCATCTTCAGAAAGGAATCGCGTTAAGAGGACATTTGTGTCGGGCAGATACATTTGCCGATGCTTGATCTCTTTTCCTAAGGGGTTAATGGAAAAATGCCCTCCCTTGTTTTTGTCGAGAAGAGCACAGAAAATGCTCGGCGAATCAAATTCCGGAAAGCACATGAAATCAATGGATCCGTTGAGCCCCACCAGTGCAACGGTGTTGAGATCCCCGATAATGCCGTAGTTCTCGATAGGCTGATAGTCATCCATTGCCAACTCTCCCTTCTTCGGAACCCTAGCTGTAAAAAAGAATTTTGTCAATACGCCCCGGATCACCCGGACTTGAAAAACAATTCCAATAAAATAAAGATCATTGCAATTAGGGTGATGATCATGGTAATCCATGGGAGTCTTTTTGCCAACGTATGAATCAGCTGCAATTGACGCCGGATTTCTTCCGGACTTTCTTTTTTTTTATCTTTGGTTTTTTTCTTTTTTGCCTGCATGCGATGAACCTATCCGTAAATTGCTATTTATTCACGCCATGGGCGAATTGCGATTTTGCGATTTCGGTTGATAATGCGCGGGTACTAGTTTCACCACTCATTTAAAGCATGGTTGTTAGTGTAAAACACAGAGACACAGAGAGCACAGAGAGAAAGGACGGGGGCAGTTAATCCGTTTATGATTCGATGAAGGCCATCAACCAACTTTTCCTCATGAAAGTTAATCAGTAATCCAACCTGTAAATTTAGCAATCGCAAATGCGAAAG
>JBAUVX010000181.1:0-2421 GCA_049583465.1 Waddliaceae bacterium
AAGGGCTACTCTCTTCTTAAAGGCTGCTGTTCTTGGTGTTCTATTCATGTGCTTGAATCTCCTCATATTGATTTTAGCACAGAATGTAACTTCACTACCTGTCTAATTTTCAGGGTCCATTATAGAACCGGCAAAGATAGTTGTCGTCGGGCGGCAAAAGTAATTGACGTTTTATACAGAATGTAACTTCATCACCTGTCCATTTTTCGGGGTCCACTATACCCTTAAGAAAAGCCAAGCATTTTCTTATAAAAAAACGCAACGAGCGTGTCTACCAAGTTTCAGAATTTGATTACGATGCCAAAAAATATTGGGAAGATCGTCATTCCCAGTATAACTACGATAGCTTACAAGGGGTTGGTTGGGGCAACTCATTCAAGCTGATGTAGGGGTACACCCCATAGACTTCAAAGGCTGCTCTTTAGCATTTTCAATCGACATGACCCAACACACTGTAAACGATGATAAGTTTCGGTACTTTTTAAGAGAAAACGTTTGGTATTCCTATGGAGGCCGTCGCATTCCAGCTTCTGAAAAATCGAACCTTATGCTAAGCTCTGCTTATGCAGGAAGAAGATATTCGCTGGAAGCAACGATTTCAAAATTTTGAGAACGCCTTTATCTTTCTTAAGAAGGCGAGATCATTGAGTCATTATGACGAACTGCAAGCCGCAGGGCTTGTACAGTCATTTGAGTTTACATTTGAATTGGCTTGGAAAACACTCAAGGATTATCTTGAGATCCAAGGGCTAGTAGTCCCTTATCCTCGTGAAGTCATCAAACAGTCTTTCACAACAAATCTTATCGAAGATGGTCATCTTTGGATTGCAATGTTGGATAAAAGAAATGAACTGACGCATACTTACAATGAAGAACAGTCTAAAAGAGCTGTAAAATTGATTCGAGAAGATTATTTCCCCGCATTAGAACAGGTTTATACTAAACTAAAAGAACTATGTACGGCTTAACAGACTCCGACCTCAAGGAAATTATTGAAGTGTTAAATCAATTTCCTCAGGTCGATAGCGCCATTTTGTTTGGTTCAAGAGCAATGGAAAGGGATAAAAAGGGGTCGGATATTGATCTCGCACTGAAAGGAAATAGTCTTGAATCTATTACCTTTCAAATTGCCGGAAAATTGAATGAAGAATCATCTCTTCCCTACACCTTTGATATACTGAATTACGACTCTATCGCCAACGTTGATTTACAGAATCACATCGATAGAGTTGGAAAAACGATCTATAAACGGTCTAAGAATCATTAAGCTCGACTTTCTTAAGTTAAACGAGTTGGGACTCAAGAAATCAGAGCTGCCTCACTGAAGGTGCGTCCGGTAAAGAGATCCGGTGTAGAATTTACAGAGCTTGAACTCAACGTTGTGCTGTTAAAGGAAATCGATGCTCCGGAAGACCGGAAGCATGTTGAATGGTGCCTGCTCACTGCGTTGCCTATCGAGACTATGGCCGATATCAAAAAAGTGATTCAGGCATATCTGGCAAGATGGGACATCGGGGTACTTTTTCGAACTTTCAAGAGCGGCTGCAAAGTAGAGAAACGTTCTTTGCGGGCTGCCCTGTTCAGCGACAATTATCTTTGCCGGTAGTAAACAGGCATCTTACAATACTTCTTTACCCAAAGGAGATATTGCAGATGCATTCCAACTATTTAGCTCCATGGGTGATGCAGATTCGGGAAGATTTGTCAAAAAAACTTATGGGTAAAAGTATGGTCGTGGAGGCGCTAAGAAAGCTGATTCTTAGTTGTTTATAAATTTTTTAAAAATACTCTTTTAATGTCATGTGCCCTGGTCAGCCCGGTAAGAAGCTTGGGTATACTCTTTTGTGCGCTCTGTGATCTCCGTGGTTTTAAATTCTTTATTCCGGTAGAGAACACCGCGACTATTGCTGATGGGAAACAAGGCTGCTTGAACAAGCAAAAACCAAAACCTATTCATCTGACTAATAAACAACTACCTGCATCTGTTACCTTCCAGCACTCGCCGAAGTTAACACTTGTAAGGGGCATCCCTCGAAAATGTGAAAGCCCTTTGTCTGTTATCTTCACGCACTCGTTGAAGTCAATGCTTGTAAGGGACATCCCGCGAAAATGTGAAAGCCCATCGTCTGTTATCTTCTTGCACCTCTCGAAGTTAATGCTTGTAAGGGACATCCCGCGAAAATGTGAAAGCCCATTGTCTGATATCCTCCGGCACTCGCCGAAGTTAACACTTGTAAGGGGCATCCCTCGAAAATGTGAAAGCCCTTTGTCTGTTATCTCCCAGCAATAGAAGAACTCAACGCTTGTAAGGGGCATCCCGCGAAAATATGAAAGCCCATTGTCTGTTATCTTCCCGCACTCGCTGAAGGCAACGCTTGTAAGGGACATCCCGCGAAAATGCGAAAGCCCATCGTCTGTTAT
>JBAUVX010000182.1:0-2208 GCA_049583465.1 Waddliaceae bacterium
TCTATAGATTCTTTTTCGAAGTTATGGCCATGGTTATCCATGACAGGATCGCGAAACGGCTCTTGTGATATCGGGCAAATAAGATCGTCATGTTGATTTGGAGAGGAAATTTTAGAGGCAAGGACAATTGCGGCTTTTTTAGAAGATTTTTCATAGGCAGCAAGGTCAAAATCAGAAAAAGGAGCATCTTGCTTGGGAACAAATAAATTCCTATCTTGATGATCAATGCGGTATTTCTCCCCTAACAATGATCTCAACACGTGTTGTAAATTGTCTTGAGGGGCAATGTTGACAATTTTATCGAGAAAGATTTCTCTTGATTCAAGATGTTTGGCATTCCTGTCAAAAATATCGACGATTACTCTGTTTAATGCTTGCGCAGGTTTAAAAAGATAAGTGTGTTCCCGGCTGCGGAACTGAACAAGATGGGAAGAAATTTCTAACATGATAGTCACCTATATTATTGTTTTTTAATGAAATGCATACACATTCAAGAACAATGCCAACCTTTTGCAATGGTTCTTCATAAAACGTTACTGCCTAAATCCAATTCTTGGATAAGAATGCGTTTAGCGTTTCCTAAGAAGGGTTTTAATTATACAGCTCTTGGATGCTAGCAGTTCCACTTACATATTTCAAAGAATTTTTCAAATGTTTCCTCCTTCATGTTCCCCATCAATCCATTCACCTTTTGGCGACTTCAGCCTTCGCCTTGATGTATAGTATATATCTTCCCCCTCAAGTCCTGCAAATTTATGGTCGTCTTTATCATCTCGTCCTTGCTGCTTTCGCGCAAGTTCCAAACGCTCAGCCTTCAGACTTCGCCCGTGACGAGACTACCTCTGTGTTCACTTTCGTTACGGCCCGGCATCTCACTCACATCCCTTAAGGATGCTTTGTCAATGGGCTTCGATGGTTCGGTTTCCCTTTCCGCCGCCATCCAAGTTACGGGGTTTTATCTTCTGCCCCGATGGGCCTTCTCTCCCACTGAACATTCCTGCCTTAGCTGGACAAACAGGACCTCCGTAGAGCCCCAAAGCCGACGGTGCCGACGATGAAGTCGCGGTCTGGGATACGGCAGACGTCGAGGCCCTGGACCGAAAAGTCCCCAACAACAAATGACCATCCGTTCCCCGTCTTTTCTCGGCATTGGATGTAGGTCCGAGGCTTGGCCGGATACAGCCTCTCCCCGGTCTTTGTATGGTGCATGAGAATGCTGATCACTGCCTCTAATGTATAAGGCATCTCATAGGGAAGACCGGTTTTTGCATATTCTTTCCGAAGATTGTATTGCTTATTGTCTCGACTTCCCTCTAGAACATCTTTCGTCATCAAGACCCAATAGGGCCGATCGACTCCTTGGTCTTCAAATTCTTTCTTAGCCTCCCTGCCATAAACGCAGTACTCGCACTTCGTCGCATGCCCCCCTCCTCGTGGACGTTGGATCATCTCCTTAAGAGTATTTAGGGTGAGAGGTCTTCCATTGACGGTTTTAGGAATGAGCGTCAGCATATGGGTATCTTGCACCCTTTTTCCTTTCCAAAAGGGGCAGGAGCCTTGCAAGATCTTTTTAATGTCGGCAGGCAGTGGAGGTTCTTCTCCAACCTCTCCAAAGAACCTTTCCCAATCGGCTTTTCCAAAAGCAATTTTAGGAAGGGATTCAGATTGGAGCTCTTGTACTCTTTGGATTTTTTGGGCTTCAAGAGCTTGGACCTTCTTGTTGTAGACCTCTAGCTTATCGGCCATTTCTCGTTCCCGCCGCTTCCGTTGCACCTCTTGCTCTTGTAGAAGAGAGGCTTTTTCCTGTTCGGCTCTTTGAAGCTGCTGCTGTAATTCGTTTTGAAGCCTCTCTCTTTCTCTTTCTATCTCCATTTGGGCCTCTCGCTGATTCAAGCTTTTTGCCAAGTTGAGCTCTTCGTCTTTTTTAGCCAAACGCTCCTGCATTTCTCTTCGAAGTGCCTCTTGAGTCTCTTGGTATGAGCGTTGGATCGCTTGCATCCCTCTTTCCATCTCGCGGCGCATCTCTTCGTGTTTTTCTTCCTGGATTCTTATCTGCTGCAAAGTGTCTTGCTTTTGCTCTTATGGATAGGAAAAACAAGCGGGTCCGAGGCATTCCAGCCGGCTGGAGTGCCTCGGACCCGCTTGAGACCTTGTAACTAGAAACTTGTTTTTTTGAATGGTATGGGTCTCTTATCACCGAAATTTCTT
>JBAUVX010000183.1:0-5363 GCA_049583465.1 Waddliaceae bacterium
GCTCAATCGCGAGCAAAACTGCCTAACAATATCGTCTCTTGATACAGGTGCCTCCTTTGTTGAAAAATTTGGTACCATCTTACCAAATCCTCCCAAATCAAGTTACGCAAAACATTCGAAGGCTCACGCTATAATTGACTACGGTTCGTATTTTAAGCTTTTAGAAGAACCGGTACCCACCAGCCAAGCTACAATCCTGCAAAAGCTGTGTGCCGATCAGCTTACCCTTCAGAATGAATTTGGTGATTACTCAATCACTAATCTTGGTGGTGTGCTATTCGCAAATGACTTTGCGCAAGCTATCTGGCCTGAAACGAAAAGCATTGCGAGTGATCAAATACAAGGGAACAAATCGAGTCGAAGCGGTGAAAGAGCACTGCTTTTCGAAGGGCTATGGCGTGATCTTTGAAGATGCAATCGAATATATCAATGCCTGGTTGCCTAGCAATGAAGAAATTCAGACAGCTCTGAGAAGGAACGTAAGAGTTTATCCGGAAATCGCAATTCGTGAATTAGTAGCCAATGCACTAATCCACCAAGACTTCAGTATTTCAGGTGCTGGGCCAATGGTAGAAATTTTTGAAAATCGTCTAGAAATCACTAACCCCGGCTGTCCACTAGTTAATACCTTGCGGTTTATAGATGAGCCTCCTATCTCCCGTAATGAAGACATGGCTGCTTTAATGCGAAGAATGCACATTTGCGAGGAGAGGGGTAGCGGTATCGATAAAGTTATTTTTCAAATAGAACTATTTCAATTGCCTCCACCAGACTTTCGGTCAACGGAGTCGAGCACGATAGCTGTCTTATTTAGCCCCATGAGGATAAATGAACTTGGAAAGGAAGAGAAGATCCGGGCCTGCTATCAACACGCTTGCTTACAATGGGTGTCCGGCACGCAAATGTCCAATGCAAGTCTCCGCAAGCGACTGGGAATTAAAGATGAAAGCTACCCCTTAGCATCAAGAATTATTAAAGATTCCATAGAGGCACAGCTGGTTAAGCCTTATGGTAAAGCCGCTGCAAAAAAGACTGCCAGATACGTTCCATTCTGGGCTTAATTTATGTAACACGATGTAACCACCAACCTTCCATAACGTCAATTTTGCCGCTTTTTAGGCCAAAATCGGCCGTTTAGAGCTGATTTTTATGTAACAGTAATAAGATTTTCCCCTTTTCTTCGCAGCCGAATACGGTGCACTGAAGGTGCAACGGTGAACCAATTCTACCATCTCCAACCCGCAAAAACCAATAGCAATCAATTTGCAACTTCCTTATCATCATGCCCATAGCTGCTGGATGGTAACGGCTAGTGAGGCATTCTCCCGCTCTCATAACCCGTCGGTCCCTGGTTCAAGTCCAGGTTGCCCCATTTACTTAACTGGTTTGCTGAACTTTTTTCCGGTGATATACAAGACCTGGTTTCAAGTCTATACGCTGAATGGATAAGGCATATTTATGTTGATGGCGGTGTGACTATTTCCAAATTTTTGGAAGCTGGAATGATGGATAGGAAAAACAATCGGGTCCGAGGCATTCCAGCCGGCTGGAATGCCTCGGACCCGATTGAGACCTTGTTAACTAGAAACTTGTTTTTTTGAATGGTATGGGTCTGTATGGGTCTCTTATCACCGAAATTTCTTAATGGAGATTAAAAATAAGAAGGAAAAAGGCAGGGGAGATTGTTCCGCTTCAAATGGGTTATTTTTCAAAGTCAATTTTCCCAATGAGGAGGATTGACATGATCATTACAATGAGAGGAGTCTGAATTGTCATCGAAGAAAGGGGGATCCGGACCTACATCTTCTGCTATTTGATTCTCCCCTTCCATTGGCAAAAACCCATCCTCTGTCCAAGGTAATAGCTGACAGATTTCACGATCGGGAAGATCATAAGGCGGGTCGAATTCCGGAATCTCTGTTAGTACACGTATATCATCGTAGAGCGTGCCTTGGTTCCCTTTGAGGGATAGAATGTAATCTCCACTTTTTCCGAGAATTTTATCGGCAATTGCTCGTTGACAGCCTATAGCATCAATGGTAACCACCTCCCTCTCTAAGTCCGGCATGTCAAGCAATTTAGGGATAGCGGTGATTTCATTTGATTTTTTATCAACAGCAACCTGAGCTAAAACCGGACTGTTAGCGCTTGACCATGCTGATACAAAGTGTAGTGGGGATTTTCCTTGAGATTTATCCGCGCTTTTACGGGCTGTTTTACCGTCTATAGCCGTAACCCCGGGAAGTTTTTTTTGCAATGGCTTTAGTAAATTCGATAAAAGCTTCATTAAATTGTGTAATATCTACTTTCGAAAGTACGCGTCCGATCGTGTCATGAGAAGGAGTTCCTGCGGGTAGATCAATGAGGTTTGCAAAATATTCCAAATTCTCTTCACAATAGTCTTCCATGCCGACATAGTCGTCTATACCGGCAATTGTAGAGCAAATGGCTATAAATAAAATGCTGTAGAATGGGTGTTTTTTTGTGCGTTCAATACGAGGATCTTCAAGATCTGCAAAAACATGCTTTAGGCGTTCATGGGTACTCCATGTTTAAAAAAACTCTAGAGAGGGACTTGCAAAATTCAGGCTTAATCGATTTTTTGGCGATTTTGCCGAGATTTGACGTTTAACACAAATTCACATACTCTTAAGAATAGGGGATTTAAAGTCAAACGGCAAAGATCGGCGAAAGCGCAAAAAAGCGATCAGCCGGAATTTTGCAAGTCCCTCTAGAGCACTCTAATAATGGCAAGATGTTAATCAAAATTTAGATGCGATTGCCCTGAAACTCACCCTTCTCTCCCTTCTCACTGACCGCTCCCATCATCATTTTTATTTTTTCGTTTTATTTCGTTTGTTCGGGCGTTGTCGGATACTTTCAGAGATTCGTTCGGTTGCGGCGTCTCCAGGTCGATCTTCTTCAACGGACATGGCTTTTTCCGGCTACTTTCATAAATTTGCCTCGCATCGATGAATCCTGTGACGAATTGATAAAAATATCCGCACTGCCTGAAGAACTTATTGCCCGAGAAGCGATCATCCCAAGCTGTAGAGTCAGCTGTTGTTCAAATTTTCTAGAAATATCTGAGGCGCCGCTTAATGCATGAGCTGCCTCGTGCAATAACGTAGCTGAGTATGCCTGTAGATTTTTGAGCTGAGATCGGAGAATAATGATATCCTTATTGTCATGCCAGAGCCCCAAGGTATCAGGTCTCATTGTCTCTGAAATAAGAACGTTTTGCACACGTGGAGGACGTCCATCAATTAAGTTAAATATTTTTTCTGTACAATCAAACACCTCCTTTTCTTGCTCTGTTAGGTCTACAGGTTTTACAAAACTAAACTTAAAACTATCATTCCGTTCTTGAATATATTGAGAAAGATCTCTCACAGGTTCTCCGGATAAGTCAGATAAATGAGAAATCTTTTCAGCAACTTTATTAGGAACAACGACTATCTGTTCCTTTTTATTTTGTGCTTCATCTACCATATCTTTACTGGAGATAAGCTGTTCTGCGGTCATAAATATCACGTTTTTACTCACACTGCTTAAAATACGTACAGCATGGGAGGAAATTTCTGTCCATTTTAACTCATCGTGCATAAGTCCGTTTGCATGATTTTTTAAATCATCAGCCATGAATTGTGCAACTTTACTACTTTTACAGCTCAAAAGGATCGCTTTTATCCGTGGAGTATAAGCCGTTCTTCCAACATGAGATCTTTCTCTATTTAAAGCTTTTCTCATTGCAGATGTCATGGAGGTAATATTGTAAGAAAAAAGGAAATTATCTTCTTCAGATATTTTTAGACCGTTAATATATATGTGACCACAACTATCATTTAATAAAACTTCTCCATAAATTGTTTTCTCAATTATCTGTTCTTTTGAAAAGATAAGGAAAAGCTGTTTTGCTTTTTCAACGCTCTCATCAGAAATATTTGTAAAAATGCAGTCCGTTCCTACTATATTTGGATCTGAGGGTGGTAGAACTTTTGCATGTAACGTAGTCAAATCTTCAAAGTTATGCTTTAATGTTTTTGTGATTGTAATGTCTCCATGTCGAGATTGGAGACGGAAATCGATAGTATTCCTATCAAAAGTTGCTAATGCATCTTTGAGACCTACTCCAAACTTTCCGATGGTTAGGTTCCCTTTTCCTAGCTTCTCTTGGTTTTCATTTTGTGTAAGATGTTGATATTGTAAACCTCTTCCAAAGTCTCTGATATGCCAATGAGAACAATTGTCTTTAAAGATTCGAATTGGAACGGTATCCGTTAACTTTTGCTCGTCAATAGCATTAGCGATCACTTCTCTTAATGCATGGTGAACTTCCCAGTCTTCTAAAACTTTTTCCACGTTTAGATCAAAGTAACGATATTCATCAGAATCGGTGAGGCTTTCATGGGGAGGCTCAACCGGTTTTTCATCATAAGCGGTACTTGGTTGAGGTCTTGTTTCGGGTGGAGGCAATATGGCTGAACATAACTCCTTTAAGTCAGCGCCCCCCTCTTTTCTTAATTTTTTGCGAACATCCACAACGGTTCTCTCCTCCCTCTGATCCATGGGTGTCCGGTTATCTTTTTCGTATCGTATACGCTTATTGTCCTGAGACAGAAGAAAACTCTCATGAGAGAGAGAAGTGGACAGCGAAGAGCTTCTTTTACTTTTACTATCCAAGGAAGCGTTAGCCTTGGAAGGCACATGTGTTCCCGGGAATAACTTGGGAGAAATCGCTTGATGCACACGTTTTGCAACTTGTGTTTCTTCCGGGACGGGCTTCTTCCTCTTTTTTGTTTCGGGTTGAGACGACTTGACATCCACCATCGGTGTTAATCTCTGCACATTCATTGCTTCTTCTCCTTACGTTTCACCAAAGAGCTACTTGTAAAACCTAGATGATTTTTTCTCCGGATCAGAAAAGTTTTGAAAGAGGCGGCACTCATTGCAACTTTCAAATTCACTTTTTCAAGATTCAAAGAGCAAAAAAACTCCCCAAGTTATCCTTGAGGTCTAAAAACTTAAAAAAAAACCCGGAAAGCTAGTATGTTCGAAAGTTTGTCACGTTTTTGGAATAGAATTCAAGCCTTACTTTTCCCCCAAGCAGCAATTCTCATTCAAAAAAACAAATAGCTAACGTACGCACTCAAAAAGTCATGGCAAATAAAATTTTTGCAAATGATTGCGCTTTTCTTTAAAATGCCTTGGTATGACATCGATAGAGATTCCGGAAAATCAGCGAACCATTCCATGGGTTCAATCCCTTTCTAGTTTAATTCAGGAACAAGCCAAGGTTATCCGGGCCCAAGCGGAGCGTATTATGGATAGGAAAAACAAGCGGGTCCGAGGCATTCCAGCCG
>JBAUVX010000184.1:0-9576 GCA_049583465.1 Waddliaceae bacterium
GGCTTCTCGATTTTGGAGAAAATTGCTAGCTCATACGGTGTGTGTCAAACTGAATATGGAATTAGGCAACGAGCCTTTACAGTTTGAAGGTCTCATAACGCATTAACAATTCGCCCATGGGGTGACTTTAGCATTTCCTTCCCAAGAAGCTTCGATTTTTTTCGAATCGATAGCGTTTATTAGATAAGAGCTGGATTGATCTAAGCTAATTTCTTGTTCATCTAATGCTTCATCTTCCCAATGTAAGAATTGGTAGCAGCTTGCAGGATATGAATTTGTGGTAAGGAGATTCTCGCCTGAAAGGTGGAATAGTTGTGTTAATAGAAGTTCAAAAGTCCAAGGTGTTGCACCAAAAAAACCCATAGATGAAGGAGAATCGAAATCCTCATAAATTTGAGTTAAATAACCTGTAGTTTCTTTAATTTAAAAGTCTTTTTCAATTCTAAAATTTAAGGGATGATTGATCAACTTGCTAAGATATTCTTCTAAAATATAATTTTCTGTATTTTTTAAACCATCAGAATCATATTCTATAATCGTAGTGCTTTTCCCGTCTTGTTGAATTTCAGAGATAAGAATTTTTCTCAGTGTAACTTCCACATCAAAAGGATAACTAAATATCTCTTGGTTTGAGGATAAAATTTCTATATCTAAATCGATTATCCCCTCTGATTGAATATGTCTTATCTCATCAAAGAATTCATCTTCTGTTTCTGCAGTTAATTTTTGAGATATCGTATAAGACGCTTTGTCGCCGATCTTGAACAATAAAAATTCTGCATACAATACATTAGTGGAACAAAACAAAGAAACTAACAAAAAAATATATAATAAAAGTTATTAATCATGAATTTAGGCCTCATAAATTTTTTCCGACAAGCTCACTTGTGTCCATTAAGACATGTAGTTATAAAGAGTCTTGAGATAACATGTAACCTCTTTCATCCAACTGCAACCGCAACGTAATCACGTCACCAATATAACAAGATAAAAATGTCACTCATATTAATTTACTACTCGCCGGGTTGATA
Source organism: Waddliaceae bacterium (assembly GCA_049583465.1). Classification (GTDB taxonomy): domain Bacteria; phylum Chlamydiota; class Chlamydiia; order Chlamydiales; family Waddliaceae; genus JBAUVX01. The sequence continues at coordinate 1,032 of JBAUVX010000184.1, forward strand.
GTATTTCACGCCGATTTTGATGCGGTCCCGCCCATTGTTCATGCGCCAGCGGTCGGTATCGCGCTTTGAGTACACACATCCACAATATTCCTGTTGATAGAAGCCCTCTTGTTTGGACACCTCTATCATCCGTTGCGATCCCCCTTGTTTGCGCCAGTTCTCAGTCCAATAAGTCAGCCCGGGATATTTAGAAGCTGCCCTTACCCCGCAATCATCGATCTGTTCCATATTTTTCCATCGAGAGATCCCCAAAGTACTCGAAATGACAGGAAAGCCGTGTTCATGAGCGTAAGCTGCCGTCTGTTCAAAACGCATGTCAAAACAAGCTGTGCATCGCTTACCTCTTTCCGGTTCAAATTCCAAGCCTTTTATTCTTTGAAACCAGCGGCCTGTATCATAATCGGCGTCGATGAAGGGTACGCGATGCTTTTTAGCGAATGCGATATTTTCCTGTTTGCGGATTTCGTATTCTCTCGTCGGGTGAATATTGGGGTTATAAAAATAGATGACAAAATCGATATCGGAAGCTAGCAGGGCCAGCATAATTTCCCCTGCACAGGGTGCGCAGCAGGAGTGCAAGAGTAATTTTTTTGCTCCGTTCGGGAGCGATAAGTCTTTTCTTTCAGACATGGCAAAAGGCTCCTATTTCTCTCACTTTCTACCCAAATCCACTTCTTGAGTTTGCTTGAGTATACATTAGAGTATACTCAAACTTCCCTCATTGCAAGAGTAAGGTTGAGAGCGACCTCTTTGGCATCGCCAAAAAGCATCAGAGAGTGATTTCCGGCAAATAGAGGGTTTGCAATACCCTGTTTTTCGTACTCGGGATCAAAAAAACCGGCTTTTTGACCCGCCCCCTTTTCCACTAACACTTTCAATCCCATGTTGGTGATGGTAGGGACTTGGGCCGGAACGAGAGAGACGCGCAATTCATCCGGATAGGATTCTGTGGGTATTCCAACTATCATTGAGAGCCATTTCCAAAACGTTCCTCAAAAACTCAGCCGATAATCCATTTTTTAAAAAGATGATTTTACCGCCTCCCTTGGCTTTGTTAAAAGGGATTAGGTGAAATTATCACTTTGCGATTACAAATCAACTATTTCCTCTTGATTTATTTTCATATTTTAAATAAACTTAAACAATATTATTTTTATTGATCTAGATAGAAAAAATTTAAACACCAAAATAGTGAGGTTTTTATTAATTATGACAACAGAATTTCCTTCAACTAGAAATTATTTTTCGGGAACTGAATTTTTATCAAATGGAGTGGCAGTAAGAAAGGCAGCTCATACGGCAACTCAGAGAATTACAGAACAGATTAAAAATGAGACCTTAAAGAAGCAGCACCCACAAGGTGAGCCGATTCAACTAGAAGCTGCAAGTGCAACTAATAGTCCAAAGATCCCAGAGGCAACACTATCTCTGATGGAGAGAAAAAACTATCCTAAAGCAGGAAGTAGGGATGAAGAAAGTACCGAACAGATAAAGAATGGTATTCAATTAATCAAAGAGTTTAAGTATTTAACAAAGTGGATCGATGACATTTGCCAAGAATACTTTCGCAGATGTAAAAAAGGCTTAGATTTTAATAAGAAGCAAGAAAAACTCCTTGAAGATCTAGCTATTGAAGCGGCATCGATTTTGGATCATGATTTGATGCAGTCAATCCCAAAAAACAAGCGCGCGCTTAAAGGAAAGTTGCTGCTCTTAAGGGTACATGAAAGAATTCATAATACTAGGATGATGGAAAACCAATTGAACATCGACAAGGTAGAAGAATACGCACGCCTAATTCAATGGATTGACAATCTTGGTTTTTTTGAAACGAACCCACCACAGACTTCTCATAAAATGTGGAATATTTTTTATGGTTGCATGGGACTTTGCAATACTTGGATCAAAAATAATCGAGGGGATGAAAAGCACTGGATTGCTTTGAGTGAAAAAATAAAGAGTCGTCACCTACAGAAAGTGGTTTTAGAGGAAAAGACAGCCGAATTGTGCAATGCATTCTTTGGGAAATACAAGAACATGGATTTTGAACCGAACAACGAAGAGAAGTTAACAGAGTATGCAGAACAAGCGAAAAACTTGTTAAATGAATCGAGAAAGCATTATTTTTCGAAAGATCTCGAGAACAAACTTGTCTTGATTCAAGTATGCGTCCTGTTGAAAAATACAAACCTTGTTCAAAAATACCGAGATTCCGGGGAAGATAGAAATTGTTTGGACGTCTATGTACAAGCAAAGGAGTTAGGAAGCCAAGAAGTTACAGAGCCTCATGATGATGAGACTGCCGGTCGAATGTATCGAATTTGTAGAAATCTTTTGGCAATAGTGTTCAATATGTGCAACAAATCGGGAATGAAGTGCGGAAAGGCCGGACTTGGCGACATCGAAGTCCTGGGAGAACCTGCAAAAGGAGATTTAGGCAAAGATAAAGTAACGACTAAGGCCAAAACTTCCCGAAAAAAAGCAACCAAAAAACGAAAAACACCTCGCACGACAAAACCTCGTCGCGCTCAATCAAAGTCGATAAAAAAGGAACCGGGGTCAAACAATGTTGATGAACCGAGAGGCAGGCCTTCATGCGATCAATTCCGGCATGTAGGCTCAGAAATGGATAAAACAACTTTTAGACCGGCTCCAACTCCAGCAGAGCAACAACCGGTTCCCATGTCAGATGAGAACGATGCTCAGCTGCCTGAGATGAGGTAGCAAAAAAACGCTAAGCCCTTTGCCCCCTCCTTGTTATAAGGAGGGGGGGCATTGTCTCATCTAAGTCGCATTAAGATAATAATTGCACAGGATTTTCAATGAGCATGGCAAAATAATGAGAAATTTTTGCTGCAAGCTCTCCGTCAATCACTCGGTGATCAAAACTCCAAGATAGATTCATCATCTCCGCAACGACAAGGTTGCTGTTGATCACATGGGGCTGCTTTTGGATTTTATTCACTGCAAGAATGGCCACTTCAGGGTAATTGATCACAGGGGTTGCCCACAAACCCTCTCCTAAACTCCCGAAATTGCTGATGGTAATCGTCGCTTCTTTCATATCGCTCCTCTGCAATTTTCCCGCAAAGGCCTTTGCCTTCAGCGATTCAAAATTGCGGATGAGATCGGGAAGAGCCATTTCCTGAACATCTTTTAGTACCGGTACGATCAATCCTAATGTTGTCGACATGGCGATGCCTACGTGATGCTTGGTGTGGAGAATCAATGTGTTTGTTTCGACATCGAGCATGCTATTGAGCAGGGGAAATTGCACGATCGTCATCGACAATGCTTTGATAAGGAAAGGGGTGTAAGTGATATGCACCTTTTCTCTCTTCCCCTCCTTCTGAAAACTTTCCCTGAGTTGGATCAGGCGAGCGGCCTCTACCCTCTCATGATAGGAAAAATGGGCAGCAGTCCGTTTTGATTCAGCCATTTTTTTGGCCATTAGCCTTGGAACACCCTTTAGAGGCTGTTTGATATCCCCCGGCATCCGGATGATCGGCGCCGCTCTCTGAATCTGCCTGCCCCTGAGATCCTTGACTGTCACCCGGCCTCCTTTTCCCGTCCCTTCGACTCGAGTAAGATCAATCCCCATCTCTTTCGCAAGCTTTCTCGTCGCAGGAGTCGCAAGAGCCTTTCTCCCCGAAGAGGAGATTTTTTGCTGCCGCTGCAGCGGCAATTCCTCCCTGGCAGCAACCTCTTCTTGCCGTTGTATCGATGGCTCCTCCTGCCTGATTTGCTCCTCGACGTCGATCGCGTACAGAGGCTCGTCTCGGATTGCAATCTCTCCTTGTTGATAGTATTGCTTGGCAAGAATCCCCGCATAAGGCGAAGGGAGTTCAACAGTGGCTTTATCTGTCATGACAATCACCACCGGTTCATCTTTTTCCAAGCGATCTCCTTCTTGCTTTAGCCATTCCATCACCTCCCCTTCAACGACACCTTCCCCAATGTCAGGTAATGGGACTGTGACAATGTTATCCATGTTCCCTCTAGTCATTCAAGGTTTTGAGCACCGCTTTTTTGACTCGAAAAGCATCCGGGAGGTACTCTTTTTCCAACGTATGAGGAAATGGCGTATCCCATCCGCAACAACGGTTGACCGGAGCTTCCAAAGAGAAAAAACAATGCTCCATGATGAGTGCGGCGATTTCTGCACTAAAACTCATCGTTTTTGGAGCCTCATCAGCGACAACGCATCGACCGGTTTTATTTATCGAGGCAACAATCGCATCCCTATCGAGAGGATTCAGCGTGCGCAGGTTGATGACTTCACAGCTCACTCCATCTTTCTCTAGCTCCTTTGCTGCCAGCATGTTTTGTTCATGCTGAGCTCCCCAACCGATGAGCGTCACATCCTTTCCCCGGCGGCTGACACAAGCTTTTCCTAAGGGAATCGTGTACCTCTCCACCGGAACTTCTTCTTTCAAAGCCCGATAGATCCTCTTCGGCTCAAAAAAAATAATGGGATCTTGAGACTCGATTGCCGAAATGAGCAGGCCTTTTGCGTCATAGGGACTTGAAACCACAACGACAACGAGACCGGGAATGTGTAAAAATTGCGCCATAGGAGATTGAGAGTGATAGTGCCCGCCATGAATGCCTCCCCCATAAGGAGTCCGAATCACAACGGGGGCGGAATACTGGCTGCCCGTACGGTAGCGCATTTTTGCCAACTCATTGATGATCTGATCATAGGCAGGGAAAATATAATCGGCAAATTGTATTTCACAGATGGGCTTCATCCCCTTTTGCGCCATCCCAATGGCATACCCGACAATTCCCTGCTCGGTTAAGGGAGTATCAAAGACTCTTTCCTCTCCAAATTTCTCTTGCAATCCCTCCGTGACTCGAAAAACCCCTCCGAAAAAACCGGCATCTTCACCAAAGGAAACGAGGCTCTCATCACGAGCAAACTCCTCATGCAACGTATGATTCAATGCTTGAATGATGTTCATGGTTTGCTTAGGCATCGGAAAACGATTCCTTCATCTCATCATATTGTTCCTGAAGGGTTCCGGGAACGTCAAAATAGACATCGGTAATCAAAGATCGCAGAGGGGGTTTTGGCACCTTTTTTGCCATTTCGATAGCCTCGTCGACCTCTTGGTTGATCTGCCGGTTAAACTGGTCTTCTTTCGTTTTACTCCACAATTTTTTCCTCTCTAAATAACGTCTCAAGCGCAAGATAGGGCATCTTTTCTCCCATTTTCCCACCTCTTTACCGGAACGATATCGAGAGGGATCGTCTGAAGTCGAATGGGCGCCTAAGCGATAGGTCATCGCTTCGATAAATACCGGCCCTTTTCCCTGCAAACACAGTTTTCGTGCTTTTGCGACGGCTTCGTTAACAGCGAAAAAATCGTTGCCGTCGACACGGGATGTGGTGATCCCATGCCCTATTCCTAGCGGAGCCACTCCATCTGTTGCAAACTGATGAGAACAAGGAGTGGAAATGGCATAGCCATTGTTCCGGCAAAAAAAGATCACCGGCACTTTCCTTACAGCTGCGAATGTCAAGCCTGCATGAAAATCTCCTTCTGAGGTCGCACCCTCGCCAAAATAGCAAATCACTACCGACGGCTCTTTTTGGATCTTCATCGCATCAGCGGCCCCTGCGGCATGGGGAATATTCGTTGCAATAGGAGAGGATACGGTAACGATATTCAACGCTCGGGATCCAAAATGGTTGGGCATCTGCCTTCCGAAAATGAGATCTTCGGCGTTGCCGAACATCTGATGAATATATTGCAGAGGAGTGAACCCGCGCCAAAAAATAATCCCCGCTTCTCTGTATTGAGGATACATCCAATCTTCCGGTTCAAGTGCTGCCGCACTCGCAACAGCACATGCCTCTTCCCCTCGGGAACTGATGGCAAAAGTGATTATTCCCTGACGTTGGAGGGTAATCATCCTGGCGTCGATATGCTTAGTCAGCATCATGACCTGATATCCTTTGAGAAGGACAGGCTCGGGAATGCTGTGGCGGCAGGATTTCGCCAACACTCCTTTTTCGTTTAAATAAGAAATCGTAGGGATTGACATGCTCACCTCCCAAAACGAAGAGATTGGACACCGGACGCCTCTGATTTCAGCTTTTTCATCAGGCAGACCCTTCTTGTTGATCTGCGGATGTCAGAGTCAATGCCGACAGAGCAGCCACTCCGGACAATACTGAACAAACCCACATTAGCCAACTAAAACCTTGCAAAAACGACGCTTTGACTAAGGGTGTCAACAACGCAGAAATTTCCGGATCAAAGACTTGAGACAAGTGATCAATGGAGATCGTTCCGGACGAGATAATCTCTAGCTCCCTTTGCTGAGCGGAAGTTAGAGCGAGCTTAAGGTTCCCTATAAGAGAATGTAATCGATACCGACTGACAACACCTAACACCACACCGCCAATGGCAACTGAAAAAGCCCCCCCTAAAAATAAGTTTGCATATAAAACACCGCCGACAGTGGCCTTTTTGTCAGGGCCCACAGCATTGAGTGCCACCTTGAAAATGCACGGCAACACAAGACCCACGCCAGCACCGCAAAGAATTAGAGGAAAAACAAATAGCCAAAAAGGCGATTCTGCATGCAGAAAAGCGAATATCGCATAAGCGATAGCTTGTAGCAACGCACCGATGAACATCAAATGTTTCTCTTGAAAGTAGTCGGAGAGATGTCCGGCGAAGGGGGAAGCCAACCCTATGGATAATGAAAGGGAAAACATGATGAAACCGGTGTCAAGAACTGAAAATCCAAAGATATTTTGCATTAACAAACTGATGGTGAACAAAATCAAAGTGAACGTAAACTGCAAGATAAAGCGAATGCATATGCAGATCTGAACGATCTTGTTAGTCAAAAGCGACAGAGGCAGCAATGGCTCCCGGACGCGAAACTGCAGATATAAAAATACTAAGAAAATAGCGAACCCGGTGCAAAATACAGAGAAAAATAAGGGAGAGGTCAATCCCCAATGCTGCCCCTCATTGAGCACAGCCATCATGCTAAATAAGCTCACGCACAACAAGATCACACTGGGCAGGTGAATATGACCTTTTTTTCCGTCCAGGCCGTCGCGGGACATGGCAAAAAAAGCGAGGATGAGAGCAAGCCCCCCAAGGGGGAGGTTGATGAGAAAAATCCAACGCCACCCTGCAAGATGAATCACTGCTCCCCCTATTGTCGGACCAAAAGATGAAGAGATAGCCATAGAAGCTGTCAGTAGGCCCAAAGCCAAACCTTGCTGCTGTTTTGGAAATGTAGCTGAAATGATCACGATTCCCAGCGGCCAGCAAATCGCCGCCCCTATCCCTTGAATCACTCTTGCGGTGATTAGGGAGCCGCTGTTTTCGGATACACCTGCCCCTACTGAAGCGATCACGAAGAGCAGCGTTCCAAGGATAAACATCGCTCTTTTTCCATAAATGTCGCCTAGACGCCCTCCGAGAATCACGAAAGCAGCGCCGGCGATGAGATAGCCGTCGATGATCCATTGCAAAGTTGAAATGTCACTATGAAACCGGTTGCCAATAGGAGGCAGTGCAAGTGTCACTCCGGTCATATCGATATTTGTCATCAAAATGAGTAGCAAAACAGAGAGGCAAACCCACCATTTTTTATTTCGTTCAGCAAATAATTCGTCCATAGTCAGCATACCTATGATGGGTGGTGTTCCTTGCGGCTTGTTCCTTGCAGTTTTTTTAGAATCTCCTCATGCTGAAAATATTTAAATGCGAGGAGATGTTCACTAAAAAACGCGAGTTTAGGACCAAATGGAGACATTCCGGATACTAAAGTGAAAGAAAGGAACATGCAATCATTATTTGATGAACCTATCCGTAAATTCATAGTCGCCATCTTTCTTCATTTGTTGGATCTTTTTTAGCTCTTCTTCTTGCCAAACCTGTCCAAGTTTGGAAGAGCTAAAAAATCTGAACGAATAGCAATTTACGGATAGGTTCATAGAAAAAAGATGAATATTTTGCTTTCATAGAAATAGAAATTGCTTCACTGTCTACTGCATATGTGCCGTTCATGCGGCATAGCAAAGCTTAAGAGGGTGTCGTGTTTAGTTCCAAAAATAAAGTGCGCATGCACGATATTGACATGGCGGGTATTTTGTACTTTTCCCGACAATTTCGATTCGTTCACGAAGCTCTGGAAGATTTTATGGAAAATGAAGGATATCCCTTCAAAACGATTTTCCATGACAACAAGTTTCTTTTTGTCATTGTCCACTGTGAAGCAGATTACTTAGCGCCTCTGAAGATCGGAGATGCCATCGAAATTCATCTGACGACGAAAAAAATTGGGGCAACATCGTTTTCCCTTTTTTATGACATCTTTGACGAAAGCAAAAAGAGGGTGGGGACAGCCGAAACCGTCCACGTTGTCCTTGACAGAGGCTCGCGGAAAAAGATTCCCATTCCGGATCAGCTCAGGAAGATGTTGCAAAAGCACCAACAATCCCCGCACTAGTGCTCTGTCAAGCTTAAATTAAGGGGTTGGGCCGCGCGAAAGCTCCCGGGGTTGAACGATC